>CANBES010000004.1 GCA_947367845.1 uncultured Clostridium sp.
TGAGCCTGAGTGAAAGCTCCTTTTTTTATAAACATACAAATTCTTATCAAATGGAATGAACAAAATAAAAGCTAAAAATTACCCATTGTTCCCCGCAACTTCTCCAAACCATTAACTAGTAACGATTAAATTACTCTAGCCTTTACTATAATATATTAATTTATCAAAATATTCTATCATAAATAATGGTATATTAATCAAATTACCATCTTTAGTTAAATTGTTCATTGAAAATCGTATAGACAAATCATTATTATTTTTTGCATTATACCTTGTTAAACTAACATTATTGGTTGTCTTATTCGCTTTTACTTCTATTGGGATTATTCTATTTTGATACTGAATCACAAAGTCTATTTCGTGTCTATCAAATGTAAAATAATTTGGTACTTTTCCCAAAACTACATTTAACATATTCAATACATAGTTTTCAGTAAATGCTCCTTTAAATTCTTCAAATAACTTATCTCCTTCAATTACAATTTTACTATCCAAATTTGCCATATTTCTAAGCAATCCAACATCATTCATATAAATCTTAAAAGCACCCAAATCATTATATGCTATTAATGGGAAATCTGTTTTAGTAACATTATAAATTTTGTAAACTAAATTTGCATCACTTAGCCAATTTAATGCTCCTTCATATTCTCTCGCTCTTGCACCTTGTTTTATTGTTTGATACAAAAATTTCTTATTTTCTTTTGCAAGTTGTGATGGAATACTGTTCCAAATTAGAGATATTTTATTTGCTTCACTATTTTGAACATGTTTAGAAAAGTCACTTTCATATGCTTTTAGTATATTTCTTTGAACATTTTCTACTAATTCTATATCTTTGTCATTTACCCAAATTTGAACAGCTTCTGGCATTCCTCCAATTATAAAATATGCTTTTAATTTTTCTTCTAATTGATTGAAAAATATGTCTGGTATTTTTTCAATATTCTTTATTGATTTCATATAGTCTACTAAATTTTCACAATTATCAGCTATTAAAAATTCACTAAATGTCATTGGATACATATTTAAAAAATCTACTTTTCCTACTGGAAATGATGTATGTGATAACCTAATGCCTAACAAACTTCCTGCACTAACTATATGATATTCATTTGCTTCTTCTTGAAAGTATTTTAAACTATTTAATGCATTCGGACATTCCTGAATTTCGTCAAATATTATCAATGTTTTTTGTGGTTGTATTGCTTTTTTATGAATAAATGTTAATTGTTCAATTATTCTTTTCGGATCTTTTGTATTTGCAAATAAGTCATATAAATCTTTATCATGGTCAAAATTAAAGTATGCGACATTGTCGTAATTTTCTTCTCCAAACTTTTTTAAAATATATGTTTTTCCAATTTGTCTTGCTCCTTTTAATATTAGCGGTTTTCTATATTTACTCTCTTTCCATTTTACTAATTCTTCTAGTATAAATCGTTTCAACTTAATCACCTCTTATATTAATATATGTTCTTTTATATTAATTATACACTCTAATCACACTTTTGTAAAGTTTTTTAGCTATTAAATCACACTTTTACAAGTATTTAAAAATAATTTATCACATTTTTGCAACCATAACAATAATAAGTTGATTTCGATTGTCCTATACAACAAATAAGACTAGATTGCTCTAGCCTTTACTATAACTCTTTCTTTACTATCATCTGTACAAGTTATTAATGTTATTTCTCTTTTCCCTTCTGTAAGTTGAGATGTACAACTTAAATCTTCTGGTACAACTTGATATTTTTTATATACAGAGTACTTCATAGTTTTTCCTGTATAATCTGTTATTTCTATAATATCTCCTTCTACAAGCTGTGGCACATTGCTGAAAAATTTTGAATTTTTATAATTGTGCCCCACTATGCATAAGTTTCCTATTTTATTTGGGTTTGGTCCCCAGAATTTTGTTGGTGAATTTTTTAGTAATGCTTCTGTTTCATCTTCTGTGTGTGTTTTTCCATCTGTAATTGCATAATTTACATTTATTTTTGGAATATTTATTGATGCTATATTTGTATATTGATATCCTTCTTTTGTAGTTTTTACTTCTAAGTCTGTTATTTTTTTATTTGGTGATATATTTTGGCTTGATTGCTCTGTTGTAGCTATTTGTTCAGATTGTTCTTGTTCATTTTCATTTATTACTACTAGCATTATATTGCTTTTGGCTATAGAGTCATCTGCTTGTGGTATTTCAGTATTGAAGTCACTTAATATTGCTTGAGATGTTTCTTCGCTTTTGTTTTTATCGTATTCAGCATAAATAGCGACAGAAATTAGAATACATATTATAAAAATCGATAAAAAGAAGTCAAATTTATAGACTTTCTTTTTTCTTTTCAGTTCAGGTGTTATATACAATTTCTTTGTAACCAAAATCTGATTCATTTTTCTCTCCTTCTTTGTACTCTACTTTATTATAGCATATCTATTTCTTTTTTTGAATAGTTTTTATAAAATCTTATTAGCGATATTTGCAAAATCTTGCAAACTAAGCATTTCCGCTCTTGCATTTTCACTTAAATTTAATTCTTTTAATATTTTTATTCCTTCTTCTTTATTTAAGAATACTTTTGTATTTGTTAGTGCATTTAATAGTGTTTTTCTTCTTTGCATAAACGCACTTTTTATTATTCTAAACATTACCTCTTTGTTTTTTACTTCTATTGGAGGATTGCTTCTTACATTTAGTTTTATTACTTTTGAAGTAACTTCTGGTTCTGGAATAAAAGAATCGTTTGGCACTTCCATTATCGCTTCTGAAGTTGCGTAATAATATACTGTATATGTTATAGCTCCCGTATTCTTTTCTCCTGGTACTGCAATTAATCTATCTGCCACTTCTTTTTGTATCATAACTGTTATGCTTTCTAAATCCAATTCCTCTTCTAGTAACTTCATTATAATTGGAGTTGTTATGTAATATGGTAAATTTGCTACTATTTTTACATTTGCTATATTATTTTTCTCTTTTTCTTCTTTTATTATATTTTTCAAATCCACCTTTAAAATATCTTGATTTATTAATTCAAAGTTTTTGTATAGTTTAAATCTATCCTCTAAAATCTTTATCATTTTTTTGTCTAATTCTACACATATTACTTTTTTCGCTTTTTCTAATAAATATTTTGTTAGTGTTCCTAACCCTGGTCCAACCTCAATTACTAAATCATTTTCTTCTATGTTACTACTTTCTACTATGTTTTCCACAACATTTTGGCTTATTAAAAAATTTTGTCCTAATGATTTGTTTGCTTTTATATTGTATTTTTTCATAATGTATCTTGTTTCTTCTAATATATTTTCCATTAACTTTCTCCATCTTTTTATCTTGGGGTAAAGGAAACGTCCCCAAATGTCCCTATTATATTTTAGTATAAATATGTGAATTTTTCAAGTTTTTATTGCTTTTTATGCCTTTTTAGGATAAAATTATTTCATATATATTAAACAAAAGAGGCGTATTTATATGAAAAATAATAAAAAAACAAATATAGTCAAAATGAAAACCTCATTTGAGTCTAAAAATCTAGTTCATACAAAAAAACTAAGAATATCATTAATAGTAACTGTTTTTCTTTTTATAGCTTTACTAGCTAGAATTGGATTTTTGCAATTTGTTCAAGGTAGTTCTTTAAAAGAACGTGCATATAATCAACAAGCAATAAATCAAATTATTAGCCCTAAACGTGGAAACATATACGATTCAACTGGGAAGGCTTTAGCTATCGGTGCTCAAGTTGATACAATTACAATTAACCCAGCAAAAATTTCAAAAGATACTGAAGAAGATACAAAAGATTATAAAGAAAAAGTTGCAAAAGGTTTGTCCGAAATCTTTGAACTTGATTATAACGAAACTCTTGAAAAAGTTTCTTCTTCTAATAATGTTGAAACAATTATAAAAAAAGTTGAACAAGATAAAGTTTCTCAATTAAAAGATTGGATGAAAGAAAATAAAATATCAGTTGGAATTAATATAGATGCTGATACAAACAGATATTATCCTTATAGTACAGTTGCTTCAAGTGTTATAGGTTTTTGTGGTAATGATAATCAAGGTTTAAGTGGAATTGAGTCAAAATGGGATTCTGTTTTGACTGGTACTCCTGGGAAAATTGTTAGTTCCAAAGGTGGTGACCAAAACGAAATTCCAAATGCTGGCGAAGCATATATTTCTGCAGAAAATGGTAGTGACTTAACACTTACAATTGATTTAAATATTCAGACTATTGTAGAAAAATATTTAAAACAAGTAGTTGATGATAATAATTGTAATCGTGGTGGAAATGTTATTGTTATGAACCCTAAAAATGGTGATATTCTAGCAATGGCTTCATATCCAGATTATGATTTAAACTCACCTTATACACCAAATGCTACTTTAGCAAAAACTTATGATTCCCTTTCTAGTGAAGAAAAAAGTGAATCTCTTTATAAAATGTGGTCTAATAAATCAGTTGCAGATACATATGAACCTGGTTCAGTTTTTAAAGTAATTACATCTGCTATCGCATTAGAAGAAAACATCACTTCAACTGATGTTGCAGGTGACTTCATTTGTAACGGATATGAAGAATTTGCAGATGCCTCTCAAACTCAGCCAATTAGAATTAATTGTTGGGCTACAACCCCACATGGAGAATTATCTTTAAGAGGTGCTTTAGCAAAATCTTGTAACCCTTCATTTATGCAATTAGGAAAACGTATTGGAATACAAACTTTATACAGATATTATGAAGCTTTTGGATTCTTTAAATCAACAAACTCTGGCTTATATGGAGAACAAGGTAGTATATTTACACAACTAAACAAAGTCGGACCTGTTGAACTTGCTACTATGTCTTTTGGACAAAGACTAAATGTTACTCCTCTACAAATGGTTACAGCTATATCTTGTATAGCTAATGACGGCAAATTATTACAACCACGCATTGTAAAAGAAATTAAAAATACAGATACTGGCTCTGTAACAGAAGTTCCTGTAACAGAAGTAAGACAAGTAATTTCAAAATCAAACGCTCAAAAAGTAAGATCTATGATGGAATCTGTTGTAACAGACGGTTCTGGTAGACATGCTGCTGTTTCAGGATATTCTATTGGTGGAAAAACTGGTACTTCTGAACCACCCTATAATAAACCTGAAGAAGGCTATGTTGCTTCTTATGTAGCAATATCGCCTGTTGAAGACACTCAACTAGTACTTCTATTAACATTATATGACCCACCAGAAAATAATCATCAAGGTGGAAGCCTTGCAGGTCCTGTTGTAAATCAAATGTTAACTGAAATACTACCATATCTAGGTATTCCTTCTAGTAATGCTGAAACTGATAATTCATCAGATAATTTAATTATTGTGCCTGATGTGAGAAGTAAAACTGTAACAGAAGCTGAAAAAGTTTTAAAAAATGCTGGATTTACAGTAAAAACATATGTTAATGGTGACCCTAATAGTTTATTGGTTGCTGACCAAACGCCAAAACCAGGTGCTTATCTGGCTAAGAACTCTATTATTGTTCTTTATGGTCAAGGTAGCGAAGTTGCAACTTCTGTTACTGTTCCTGACTTGAAAGGATTATCTGCATCAGCAGCTGCTAGTGCTTTGAAAGATAAGAATTTGAATATTAGTATTGAAGGCTCTGGAAATGTTATTTCTCAAGATTATATTAAGGATGAACAGGTTCAGGAAGGTACTATTGTAAAGGTTACTTTGAAACAAAATTTAGTATATACTCAATAAAAAATCTTGCCATGGGGGACGGACCTTCTTGGCAATTTTTTGCCAAAAAGGTCCGTCCCCCATGGCAAAAAATAAAAAGTGCTTTTAAGGACTGTACCCCAAAAACACCTCTTTATTAATTTGCTATGTAATATCCAACTCCTCTTTTTGTAATTAAAATCTTTGGAGCTGATGTATCTTTTTCTATTTTTTCTCTTATTCTTCTTACTGTAACATCTACTGTTCTTATGTCTCCATAGTATTCATATCCCCATACTTTTTCAAGTAAAGTTTCTCTTGTTACTACTTGCTCTGGTTGTGATGCTAGGAATTTTAGAACTTCAAATTCTCTTAAAGTTAAGTCCATTATTTCTCCTCTAACTTTTACTTCAAATTTGTCTAAGTCTAGTTCTAAGTCTCCAACTATTATTTTGCTGTCTTTTTTCTTGTTTTCTACTTTAGCATTTTGTATTTGATTGTTAGAAACAGCATCTACTTTTCTTAAATTTGCTTTTACTCTTGCCATTAGTTCTCTTACACTAAATGGTTTTGTAATATAGTCATCTGCTCCTAACTCCAACCCTAGTATTTTGTCTATTTCTGCGTCTTTTGCTGTTAGCATAAGTATTGGAACATTTAAAGAATTTTTTATTCTTTTACATACAGATAACCCATCCAATTTTGGTAGCATTATATCTAACAATATCAAGTCTGGTTTTTGTTCTAACGCAACATCTACTGCTGTTAGTCCATCACTTGCTGATATTGTGTTATACCCTTCTTTTTTTAAATTGTGTGCCAATATGTCTACTATTGGTTCTTCATCATCAACTATTAATATAGTTTTTACATTATTCTCTATTTTTTCGTCCACAAAAATTCCGCCTTTCTAATTTAGCTTTATTTTTATAGTATATTTATATCATACTTCAAAGCTTTTTACAAGCTTTTTATTTTTTATTTTTTAACAATATTTTCACTTTTTATGTGCTAGCTATTTTGTTTGGGCAAAATCTTCTTTTCTTAATTCAATGTGAACATCTTTTAATTGCTCTTCTGATACAACTGATGGTGCTCTCATAAGTAGGTCTCTAGCTTTTTTATTTTTAGGGAATGCAATTATCTCTCTTATATTTTGAGAATCTGCAATTAACATTACCATTCTATCAACACCTGGTGCTGCTCCTGCATGTGGAGGTGTTCCATATTGGAAAGCATTATATAATGCACCAAATCTGTTTTTCACATCTTCTTCAGTATATCCTGCTATTTCAAAGGCTTTTATCATTGTTTCTGGACTATGATTTCTTACTGCTCCTGATGCCATTTCATACCCATTACATACTAAGTCAAATTGATATGCAAGTATGTCTAATGGATCTTTTGTTTCTAATGCTTCTAGCCCACCTTGTGGCATTGAAAATGGATTATGACTAAAATCTATTGTTCCTTCATCTGATAATTCATACATTGGGAAGTCTACTATAAAACAGAATTTGTATACACCTTTTTCTATTAAATCTAATCTTTTTCCTAGTTCAATTCTAACCAAACCAGCAATTTTTTGAGCTTTTGCAAACTCATCTGCTATAAAGAATATACTTGAATTCTTTTCTAAGCCAAATTGACTTTCTAATTTCTCTTTTATATCATCTGTTATAAATTTCGCAATTCCTCCTGCTATGTTTCCGTCTTTTTCAAGTTTTGTCCAAGCTAAACCTTTTGCTCCAACTTCTTCAGTTTGTGCAAATTCACCCATTTTGTCGAAGAATTTTCTTCCTTGTTCAGCTCCATTTGGTACTATTATCGCTTTTATTGTTTTATCTTTAAATGCATTGAAATCTGAATTCTTAAACAATTCAGTTACATCTTGGATTATTAACGGATTACGTAGGTCTGGTTTATCAATACCGTATTTTTCCATTGCTTCTCTATATGGAATACGTAAAAATGGACCTTCATCAACTTTCCAATTAGTAAATTTTTTGAATGTATGTGGTATAATATTTTCCATTACTGCAAGTACATCATCTTGATTAGCAAAGCTCATCTCATAATCCAATTGATAAAACTCTCCTGGTGCCCTATCTGCTCTTGGATCTTCATCTCTAAAACAAGGAGCTATTTGGAAATATTTATTAAACCCTGAAACCATTAGCAATTGTTTAAATTGTTGTGGTGCTTGTGGTAACGCATAAAACTCACCTGGATTTAATCTACTTGGAACTAGATAATCTCTTGCACCTTCTGGTGAAGAATTTGCCAAGATTGGTGTTTGTATTTCGCAAAAACCTAATTCATCCATTTTATCTCTCAAAGTTTTTAAAATTTTAGAACGAAGTAAAATATTATTGTGTAATTTTTCGTTTCTCAAATCTAAAAATCTATACTCTAGCCTTAAATCTTCTCTTACTTCTTGGTCTGTATTAATTTCAAATGGAAGCACATTTTTACATTTTCCTAAAACTTCTAGTTCATTTGCTATAACTTCTATTTCTCCAGTTGGAATTTTGTTATTTTTGTTACTTCTTTCCACAACTTCTCCCTCTATGTGGATACAACTTTCTGTTGTAAAGTCTTTGGCTTGTTCTTGTAATTTCTCATCATTTACCACTATTTGTGTAATTCCAAATTCGTCTCTTAAATCTATAAAAATCATTCCACCTAAATTTCTTATCTTTTGTATCCACCCACTAAGCTCTACACCTTCATTAATATTATTTATATTTAATTCTCCACAATTTTTCGTTCTATACATATTTATCTCCCTTTCATTTTTTGTACTTATATATATTACCACAAATTTCTATAAATTTCAATGTTTTTGGGGACGGAGCAAAAAAACATCATTTCAGCTAATAAAGCGATGTTTTTTTGCTCCGTCCCCAAAAACATCGCTTTGACAAAAAGTACTTTTAATGTTATGATAATTTTAAATTATTCTAAGGAGAAAATTATATGTATAATGAAACGTTTGATTTCTATGATAGAACTACTTTAAAGTCTTACAATCTAGACGAGTCTATGAGATATCAATTAAATATGCTAAGCACTCTTGATGTTTTTACTTTAAAGCATTGCGAAAATGTTGCGAATGTGACATGTAGGTTATGCCAAAAGTTACATTGCACAAAAAGTTTTACAGAGTATTGTACAATATGTGCATATTTACATGATATAGGTAAACTGTTTATTCCTTCAGAAATTTTGCAAAAGCCTGGAAAACTAACAGATGAAGAATATGAAGTTATGAAAACTCATACTACTTTAGGTTATAATATGTGTATGGCTGATTTAAAATTAAGACCTTATGCTGCTGGAACTCTTTATCATCATGAAGCTTTAAATGGTTCTGGCTATCCTAATGGATTGACAAAAAAGGATATTCCTTATGAAGGGCAAATTATTCGTGTTGCTGATGAGTATGATGCTATTGTTAGTAAGAGACAATATAAAACACACATTGGTATTTCTGATACTCTAAAAATTCTTATTGAAAATGCACAAAATGGTAAAAATAATCCACTTATTGTTCGTAAATTGTGCAAAGTTGTTATTGAAGATATTGAGTATGAAATTTTCTTAACTCAAAGTTATGTGAGTAATCTTTCTGGAGAGATAAAAAGGCTTAAACAAGTTGCGAAATATGAACATGCTATGAATAAAGCTAAGTCAAAAAATAATAAAGATTATTATTTTGAAGGTATGAAGGTTTTGCTAAGAGCTGGGGAAACTCCTGAAAATTATCGTTCTTTTATTGGGCAATATGAAGAAGCTTACAAAAATAAAAAAATTGCTATTGAAACTTTATACAACGAAATTAAAATTATAAAAAAGTTAAAAGTTTAAACACTTTTAACTTTTTTATTTTATACACATTATTCTCCTAATCCAAAACTAACACCTAAGGCATTATTTACTTTATCTATTATTTTTTCGTCATCTATGTGTCCAATTCTTTCTTTTAATCTACTTTTGTCAATGGTTCTAATCTGTTCAGCTAAAACCACAGAATTGCTTTTTAATCCGCTAGAAGAAGAGTTTATTTCTATATGAGTTGGTAATTTTGTTTTACTAGTCTGTGAAGTTATTGCAGCTGCAATAACTGTTGGACTATATTTATTTCCTAAGTCGTTTTGGATAATCAATACTGGTCTAATTCCACCTTGTTCTGAACCAACTACTGGGCTTAAATCTGCATAAAACATATCTCCTCTTTTTATTTGCATATTATTCACTCCTAATATTACTAGATTGTCAAGTATATTTTGTATTATTTCTAAATATGGTTCAACTTGTTTTAGAAATTTTATAAGAGATGTGCTGTTTAATATTTAACTATTTACAGTTATCTCATTATATAATATGTAAATAACTGTTTTTTTGTTAGCATCTTGCAATTCCATTTTTTCAGGCTTACCAGTCTTTTTGTCTATGTACAATTTCTTTTGCTTTTTGCTTGTTTCTTGACTTTCAGCCTGCATTATTATTTTCTCATTTTTTTCTTCCCAACTTGCCTTTTGGTCTTGGTTATAATCTTTTATAAAACTACTTAAGTCTAGGCAACTGTCTGCAACATATTGATAATTTTCGAATATTGATGTCAGGTTTAATTCAGTATTTTCTAACTTCAATACATTTCCGCTTCTTATCATCTTTACCCCTGCAATATTGCTTGGTTCTAGCACTTCTTGGCAATTGTCTTCTTCACCATTATAATTTTGTTTTATTATATATTTACTTTCATTTTTATTGCTTTGTACATCTACTTCTATTTTTGCCTCATATGAAGTCATATTTAAAATAAAATCTACAATTTCTTGACTAGTAGTATTATTTCCAATTTTCAAATTTTTAGCCGTATTATTTCTAAAAAATATTACATAACTTAAAACACCAATTAAAATTACAACGATTATCACAATTATAATAATTTTTTTGTTTTTCAAAACTTTCCCTCCCACCTAGAAAAATAAGATATTTCTCTTTTTCTACTCAAAAAAATATAGTGAGTTTCTTTTAACTCACTACATTTTTATTCTATAAAGTTTGAAAATATTCTTCCAGCTTATTTATCAACTCTTGCTTGTCTTCTATCACATTTATACTATTTCTAAATTCACTAGAATTTTTTAAATTTTTTGTATACCAAGCAATATGCTTTCTAAGCTCTTTGACTGCTATATCTCCTTTTTCTTGTACAGCTAATTCTATATGCTGTTTCATTATTTCCAACTTTTCTTCATTTGTTGGCGGTGGTAATTTCTCTCCTGTTTCTAAATAGTGTTTTATATTTCTAAAAATCCAAGGATTTCCAAACGATCCTCTTCCAATCATTATTCCGTCTACACCCGTTTGCTCAAACATCTGGTACGCTGTTTCTTCGTCTACTACATCTCCATTTCCTATAACAGGTATATTTACACTTTGCTTTATTTCTTTTATTATTTCCCAATCTGCTTTTCCAGAATAAAATTCACTTCTTGTTCTTCCATGAATTGTTATTGCAGATATGCCAACTTCTTCTGCTATTTTTGCAACTTCTTTCGCAACAATATGCTCTTTATCCCAACCTTTTCTTATTTTCACTGTTACTGGCACTTCAGAATTTTTGACTACTGCTTCCATTACTTTTCTGGCTTGTTCTAAATCTAAAAGTAGTTTGCTTCCGTCACCATTTTTTACTACTTTTGGAGCTGGACATCCCATGTTGATATCTATTATATCTGCCGATTTACTCAAAACTTTTGCACTATATCCCATTGTTTCTTCATCACTACCAAAAATCTGAAAGCTTATTGGTCTTTTTTCCCCTTCTGTGTTTAATAACCTTTTTGTTTTCTGGTCATTATGAAACATCGCCTTTGAGCTTGCCATTTCTGTGCATACCATTCCTGGTTCGAATTTTTCACATATCATTCTAAAAGGCAGGTTTGTTACACCTGCCATAGGAGCTAATATTAAGTTGTTTTTTAATACTACATTTCCTATTTTTAATTCTTTTAAATACATCATTTGACCTTTCTTATCTTGATACAAATATTGTTTTTTGTCTTTTACTACTTATATTTAATAATAACCCTATACATATAAAGTTTGTTATTAATGAACTTCCACCATAGCTTATAAATGGAAGTGGTACTCCTGTAATCGGTAGTAACCCCATTACCATTCCTATATTTTCTACCATATGGAATAAGAATATTCCTGCTATTCCAGATGCTATTAATGCTCCTACTTCGTCTTTAGCTGTTTTCGCAATATATATACATTTCGTCACCAGAAATACATATAATATTATAATTGCTCCTGCAACTATAAATCCCATTTCTTCACCTATTACTGAATATATAAAGTCTGTTGTTTTTGGATAAAGAAAACCTAGTTGTGTTTGATTTCCTTTAAATAACCCCATTCCTGTAAGTCCACCTGCTCCTATTGCTAATTTTGATTGTATTATGTTGTATCCTGCACCTCTTGGGTCTGACTCTGGATTTAAAAATATATCTATTCTCTTTTTAGCATGGTCAGGTAACACAAAATTATATATTAAAGGTATTGATATTACCATTATTAAAGCTGTTACTATTATATATTTTTTATCTATTCCAGCTGTTATTAACATTAACGCTAATGCTACTAAAAAAGCTGCCGCTGTTCCAAAGTCTGGTTGCTTTATTATTAATAATACTGGTAATCCTATAATCGCTAATATAATTAATAGTTTTGTTGGTTTATTTATATCACTAGCATTTCTTTCTTTTATTTTTGACATTGCTAATGCTAAAAATAGTATTACAAATATTTTTGCAAATTCTCCTGGTTGGAATGAAAAGAATCCTATATTAAACCAACTGCTTGCACCATTTATAGGTGTTGTAAATAATACAACTATTAACAATAATATGAAAATCCCATATAAAATTGGCGATATTTTTACTAACATTTCGTAGTCGACTAGCATAAACGCTACCATTACTACCAAACTCACTGCTAGCCATATACATTGTTTATTAAAATCTCCATATTCGGTTTCCTGTGTTGCAGAAAATAATGCTACTAAGCCTATGATGCATAGTATTATAACTGCTATTAGTAGCCCCCATTCTATATTTTTTAATTCTCTTTTTCTCATTAAACCACTCTTTTTCTTAATTAATTTTTTGATTTAATCGCTTCTTTTGTTTCGCTTTTTTTGTTTTCTTCTTGTTCAGTTGTTTTTTGCTCTTTTATTTCTTGATTTTCTGTTTTTGTTTCTTCTTGCTTATTTATTTCTTTTTTGTCTTCATTTTCAGATTTTTCTTCTTTATTTAATTCAATCTTCTCGTCTACTTGCTCTTGATTTTTAGCCTTTTCTGTTTTCACTTTTTCTTTTATAGGTTGATTTTTTTTATCTTCTTGTGCTTCTTTATCTTCGTTTTCTTTTTTCAACTCTTTTTCTTCTTTTACTTCTTTGGCTTTTTTTGTATCTACTTTTCTTGCTTCATTTTTTATATTTATTATTGGAATATTTGCATATAGTGCTGGTGCTCCATTTGTTCCGTCTCCATTTTCTTTGTTTGTTAATCTTACATCTATTGCTGTTTCGTCTACATCTATATATTTTTTTATTACTTCTATTATTTCTTGTTTCATTAGCTCTAAAAAGTCTGCTGATACATTTGCTCTGTCTTGCATTAGTACTAAGTGTAGTCTTTCTTTGGCTGCATCTCTTGAGTTAGTTGCACTTTTATTTTCATTTTTGTTGAACTTCTTAAAAAATTTTGTTATGTTCTCAAACATATTCCTATTTACCCCCAAATTGTTTATTATTTACTAAATAGTCTTTTTAATTTTGCAAAGAAACCTTTTTCTCTGCCAGGAATTGTCACTTCTATTTTTTCTCCTAGTACTCTTTTTGCTATCTCTATATATGCTTTTCCAGATGGTGCTTTTTTGTTTTGTATTACTGGTTCACCTTTGTTTGTTTGTGTAATTATGTATTCGTCATCTGGTACTACCCCTACTAGGTCTATTGATAAAAGATCAACAATATCGTCTACATCCATCATTTCGCCTTTTCTTACCATGTTTGGTCTTATTCTGTTTATTACTAGCTCTGGATTTTTGATTTCTGATGATTCTAGTAATCCTATTATTCTATCTGCGTCTCTTATTGCTGATATCTCTGCTGTTGTTACCACTATGGCTCTGTCTGCTCCTGCTATTGCGTTTTTGAATCCTTGCTCTATTCCAGCTGGACAGTCTATTAGTATGTAGTCAAATTCTTCTTTTAATTTTCCTACTAAGTTTTTCATTTGTTCTTCATTTACTGCACTTTTATCTCTTGTTTGTGCTGCTGGTAATAGGTATAGTTCTTTAAATCTTTTGTCTTTTATTAGTGCTTGTCTTAGTTTGCATTTTTCTTCTACTACGTCTACTATGTCATATACTATTCTGTTTTCTAGCCCCATAACTACGTCTAAGTTGCGTAGCCCTATGTCTGTATCGATTAATGCTACTTTTTTTCCTTCTAGTGCTAAGCTTGACCCTAAATTTGCTGTTGTTGTTGTTTTACCTACTCCGCCTTTGCCTGATGTTATTACTATTACTTCTCCCATAATTTTCCTCCTTCAGGATTTTAAAAACACATTTTTTAATAGCTTTATGATATAACGAAAATGCGAAAAAGTCAATAAATTTTGTGTGAAAATGACAAAAATATTTCTAAAATGTTACAATTTGTTTACAAAATAAGAGTTTACCTATTTGTTACTGGTAAACTCTTCATTTTATAATCTTATGGGCAAAGTACTACCCTCATTGAACCACCTCCTGTAGGTCCAACACCATAGTAGAATATTCCTGCACCACTACCACTACTCTTATTTCCTCCATGTGTTGGAAAAGGAAGGCTTGTAGAAACATTACTAGGAGAATTGTGAAACCAACTCCAATATAGTTCAGTAGAACTTCCTGGCATTATTCCACCTTGATTTACTTCTTTTGTATGATCTCCTATCTTTCCTGTTTTGTGTATTGTCACATTTCCTACAAATGAATCTTCATCATTGCTATATACTGTTACATATTTTGTACTTTCATAATTTCCACTTGCATTTTTAGCAGACTGTGTCATATTTACAACATTAGCATTTGTTAGAAGACTTGGTATACCCAATTTATTAAACGCTGCTCCTGGGTCAGGATACCCACCAGACATATCATATATACCATATACATTCCCTGTCGTACTTGCTTTTGCTCCTATTGCTGTATCATATCTACTTGTCATATCTGTAACAGCTGGAGTTTTTGAACCAACAACACCTCCACCACTTCCAGTTATATTCTGGCTATTATTATTTACATCTAACTCATATCCATTTCTTCCATATTGACTATGTGCTAAATATGCAGTTGCTCCCCATTCACTATTTTTTACTAGGTGACTTTCTTTTGTTCTATCATAATTATATGAATTTACATAACAATTCCCTGCTTGCAAATTGCCCCAAGATATTACATTAGGTTTACTTACTGCCCTTACTGAATTTTTATTTGCGTCTGTAATTTGAGTATTATCACTAGCACTATTAGCCGCCGTCCAAGTAACTCCATTATTGCTACTATTTTCTCTACTCATTTCGTATTTTGCAAACCAAAATCCTGTTAAATCTTTGTCCCAGCCACCATTATCCAAATTAGTTTCAAATGCTGGATGTACTATATACTTTTTATCATTATATACTACTGTTTCTATTCCTTCATCTAACTTATATTTTACTGTACCATCTGATGCCTTCCACATACCCCAGCCATCATAATATCCTATTGGCTCTGTATTTGTCTCACTTTCACAATATGTAATTCTATATGCATATCGTGGTATCCATACAAAGTAACTACCATCGCTTGTGTTTTTAGCATTTGCCCATCTACTAGATAAGTTGTCTTCTGTTCCAGTAGCTGGTACATATCCATACCAAGAAGATTTCGCATTTGCATCTTCTGTCCATGATATAATCTTTCCTTCATTGTCTGTTGTTTCTGTCCAAGTTACAGGTACCATTGAATCGCCTAGTACTGGTGGTTCAGGTGTTTCTCTTACATTATTATCTTTATCTATCCATATTACATCAACTTTTCCATAATCAGTTGTAAACAATGTTGTTTCAGGAGTTGCAATACTATCTTCTTTTGGCATTTTTACACCTGGTGCATCTGCCTTCAAATATAAAGCAACTCTAAAACCTGTATTTGCATTAGTATAATCCAATGTACCACCTATACGACTAGCTAAAGTTTTATAATTCGAATCTGTTTTTGAAAAATCTCCACCCCTTATAACATAGTTATTTTGGTTGTAATTTTCCATAGTCCACTCGCCAACATTACCAGCCAAATCATAAATATTTTTTACTTGATAATTGTCATTTGCACCTGTTCTTGCTGGTGAGCCACTATTTGAATAATTTCCAATTTGACTACTATCTGTTAAATATTTAGATAAATTATTATCTTTACTAACCCAATTCATAATAGCATCCCATTGAACACCATAGCACAAAGTAGAAACCACATCATTTTCAGCATCTTTTGGATATACATTTCTTGCTAGAGCTACCGCTCCACCTGTCTCATCAGCATTTCCCCATTTTATAGAATTATATACTGCTTCTCCCTTTTTACTTACAACTTGTCCACTTGATGACCTTCCAGCTTCAAATCTTGCAATGTAAAATCCTTTATTTTGTTTTACACTTCTATATATCTGTTCAACTTCGCTTCCAGCTGACACTCCGTCTCCTACTGCTTCATAATATTTTGATGCCGTCTTTTCTGTACTTACAAAATTCACATCTGCTATATTTTGTCTTCCATAATCTTTTCTTACAAATTCATCAAAATTCTCAACTGGAACCCATACATATTGATTTCCGTTTTTACTATTGTTTATGTCGTCTCCCTCAACATCAGATATAATTATTCCAGTGTCTTTTTTACCATCTACATAATAGAACCCACTTGGTATCCTTACATTATCTATATATTTCAAATCTATTGATACTAGGTCTATATCTTCTGCAAGATGATCAGTATAATACCAGTCGTTATCTATTTTTACACCTTTTACGTAAAATATGTTATGACTTGAGGCGTTTATTATATATAAATCTGTATAGCCATTTACTTGTGATTCTGTTGAAGATGATGTGATTTTGTCATAATCTCTTCCATAATTTAATGTCAAGTTTTCTAGCTTATCTAAATCTATTGGATAAAATCTTCCACTATCATTCACTTCACTTATTAGCCCTGCTGCTTTAATATTATCAACATTTTTATATTCTATATCTACAACAGGTATAGTTCCAAATCTTGCATAATAGTTAGAAACTTTATCCCTCAAATTAGCTACGTCTGTTTGCAGTGCTTTCAACTTCTCAATTTTTAAATTGTCTCTTACATTAAAAATTATAACATTTGTTAATACTAAAATTACCAACACCACTACTGTTAGCGAAATTAGGTTTATACCTTTTTGACCTTTTAAAAATTTTTTTATCATTTGCTAGTTCTCCTTTTTTTATCTTTAGTATCATTTTACTATTAATTACTATCAATTTCAATAGTCTTTTTAATTAAATCTTGAATTTTATTTCTTCTTTTTTCTACAATATCTTGCTTAATATACAATCCCCAAAGGAAAAGTATAATAATAAAAATAGAAATATTCTCTATGTAAAAAATTGCAATACTACAAATAGCTGTCATTAAAACCAATATAATAAATGAAATATTATTTGTATATCTCTCTGCCTTTTTCTTTCCATAACAAATATGTAAAAATCCCCTCAAAATCCTTCCTCCGTCTAGTGGGTATATTGGAATTAAATTAAATATTATTAATAAAATATTTGCATATATAATCATCAAATTAGAAAACAACCCCAATTCTATATTATTAAAAATAATAATCATAAATAAATTGGTTAATGGACCTGCTATCGCCACAATTATTTTCTTTATCTCTAATTTGTTTCCACTTGCTATCTTTTTATTATAATCACTTGGATTTAGCTTAAAAGAAATACTCACTCCATATGGCTTTAATTCCAATTTCTCAGGCCTCATGCCCATTAATAATCCCGCTACTAGATGCCCTAACTCATGGATTATTGCAAATATAATTATTAGAACATATGTCTCTATTTGCTTGGTAAAATAAAACAAAAGTAAAAACAAAAAAATTTTCAAATCAATTCTAAAACGCATACTGTTCCTCCTCAATTTTATTTAAAACTTTTTGGGACTGTCCCAAAAAATCCAGATTTTGGGTGTTTTTAAGGACTGTCCCCAAAAACACCCTATAATTCTAAAATATTTTGTGGATTTATTGGCTTTTCTGAAAGTCTAATTTCAAAATGCAAATGTGGCCCGAGTTGAATTACCTGTGCTACCTACTTCTGCAATTTCTTGCCCTTGAGTTATTTTATCCCCTTGTTTCACATATATTGCGTTGCAATGTGCATAAATGATGCTTACTTCGCCAATTTGTACTTTTATATGTTTTCCATAAGCACCTTCTTCAGATACTAAAACAACTTCTCCCTCAGTAGCTGATTTTATTTTCGTTCCTAAATTTGCAGCTATGTCTGTTCCTGTATGATTTTTGGGAATATTTTCATTTGTGCTTTCTCTTTGTCCAAATCCTGAACTGATAGTTCCTTCTACTGGTTTAATAAAACTTGCCGTACTTTTTATTGTCTCAATTTCTTGTTCTTCTGGTGTTAACTCTCTTTTTTCTTCTGGTGCTTCCGCATTCTGTACTGCTTCATCTGAGCCACCTATTGCAGGTTCGTTGTTAGTTTCTGTATTTGAACTTTCTTGCCCTTCGTTGTTATTTTGCTCTTCCTGTGTTTGTTCTTGACTTTGATTTGTTTCATTATTTGGAATTATTCCCTGTACTCTACTTTTTACATTATTATATATTTCTACAAAATTAGTATCATATGAAAGTACTTCATTTAGCTTACTTGTAAAATCTTTTGAAAATACATATTCATTATTCTGAATTGCATATATTATTAAATATATTGCTACACAAATCAAAATTTGAATAATCATTTTCTTTAATAATTTTATATCTTTCTTTTCACCATCGTTTACATTTACCATCGCTATTGGCCTTGTAACACCTTGTCTTCTTTTTGCATAGATTTCTTCAGCTCGTCTTATCCTTTCTTCTGTTGATATAGTTCTTTCCATAAAAAAAGCACCTCTTCCTTAGTTTCTTTGTAAACTATATGTCTGGAAAAAGTGTTTTATAACCTATTTTATTAACAAATATATGCTTTCTATTAGCAATATAAAACTTGCAATATACGCATAATTCTTTAATCGTCTATATCTCATTTCACTTTGTTTTCTATTTTCTTTCTTTGCATCCTTTTTTTCTTCAATCCCTGTAATATAATTCGATACTAACAACTCTGCCTCTTTCAATATATAATCACTTTGCTTTAGCTTATTCTCTTGTTTGCTCGCTTTTTCTCTTTTCTCTATTTTTTGAACTTTCTTTGCTTTTTTATTTGTTTTTAGTATCACTATTGCTTCTTCTACTATATTTGACGGTAAATTCTTCAATACTATTATATTTTTTAAATTATTTTGCTCCATCTCTACCTCCTGCTTTTGTTATTTATTATATTTTTTCCAAATTTTTCTTTTTTATACATCTATCCTGCCAATGGGGACGGACCTTTTTGGCAGGTTGCCAATGCCAATGGGGACGGTCCTTCTTGGCAGGTTGGTATATATTGGAAATTTTATCAATAATTTGTAAATAACACTTGATTTTTGCAACTAATTATGTTATTATTAACTAGTTGCACTATTAGTGTACTTTATTAACTAAATTTTTAAGAGGTGATATGATATGAACAAAACAGCAAAAAAAGATATACTTAATTTAATGGAGAGAGATATCCTAGACAACTTTAAAAACATTAGCACAGAAGAAATGTACCATTTTTGTAATAATTTGTTTTTGTTATGTTCTTTAAAGGCTGAACATGTTGATAATCAAACTATTATTAATCAGTTAATGATTAGAAATTCATTATTTGTATCTGATATGCAAACTAAAGGCGTTAGCATTAGTGAGGATAATTATAATGTTGAAATAGAAGTTTATACAAAGTTGAAAAATAAGTATATTAGAATAATCCGAAATAGTATGCAATTAAGTGATTTTTAATTGTATTTTTATTTCCTCAATCTGTTCCTGTTAGGAGTTATATTTTGTAACCACTAGACAATAATAAATTTACTATAATTATGAAATAATACTATTAGGAATTTTAGCAAATCCTAATGGTATCGGAGGAGTAATTATGAATGGTAAAGAGTATACTGATTGGAAGGGTTTTGGAGATAGATTAAAGTATTCGAGAAAGAGCATTGGTATGACGGTTGAGAAGTTGGCTGATAAGGTTGATAGAACTGAGAACTTTATTAATAGAATCGAAAATGGTCAGAAGAGTTGCAGTATTCATACCTTATTTCAGTTTTGCAAGGCTTTGAATGTTTCTGCTGACTTCTTGCTTTTTGGCAATGAGGTTAAGTCTGATGATTTTTCTGATTTACAGATTGTTCAAAATATTTTTGATAAGTGTAATGAGGATCAACTTTCTGTTCTTAAGGATATTGTTTTGGCTGTTTATCATAAATTTGATGAATTGTCGAAATAACTTTTACTATATAAAACATGAAAACACTAGATTTATTAATTCTAGTGTTTTTATAGTGAACAAATATATTATTTAACTTATGCACTTTTAAGTTCAAGTCTTAATTTATCAGCAATCATTGCTATAAACTCGCTGTTTGTAGGCTTTCCTTTAGATGCTGAAATTGTATAACCAAAGATATTTTCAACAGCTTCTTGTTGACCACGCCCCCAAGCAACCTCAATTGCATGGCGAATAGCACGTTCAACACGAGATGGAGTAGTATTATACTTATAAGCAATTTGTGGATACAGACTCTTAGTAATTTGATTAATAACATCAATATCATTAATCACCATCATTATAGCCTCTCTCAAATATTGATATCCCTTAATATGCGCAGGAACACCAACTTCATGAATAACATTAGTAACTAATGCTTCCAAATTTTCTTCTTTTTTACTACTATCCTTTGAAATCTCTATGTATTTGCTCTTTGTTTGATTTGAAATAAAATTATTAGTAACTTGAGCTGGCTTAAAGAATTTAATTTCCCTAATTCTTTTTATCACCAATTCTATATCAAAAGGTTTTATAACATAATAGTCTGCACCTAGCGTTACCGCCTTTTGAGTTATTTTGTCTTGACCAACTGCTGATAGCATAATAGATATTGGTTTTTTAATATTCATTCCATTAATTTTCTCTAGTACTCCTAATCCGTCAAGATGTGGCATAATTACATCTAATAAAACTACATCTGGCGACATATTTACAATCATATCTACCGCTTCATTTCCATCTTTCGCCATACCTATTACTTCCATATCATCTTGCATATTGATATAACTTGACAATGTATGACTAAAATCTTGATTATCGTCTGCTATTAAAACAGAAACTTTTTCACTCATTTGTTTCTCCCTCCTAAAATTATCTACTGTAAATATTTTACAATTTTGATTATAATACTTTATTCGTGGAGACGCAATATGTTTTTGGAAATTTTTTTCCATATTTTTACAAAAGTCCTATTTTTCTTTACTTTTCGTTATATATTTTTTAGATAATTCACAAATATCAATTAATTTTATATTTTTTGACTGAAAATCTTCCACTAATCTTTGTTTTTGACCTTCTTGCGCTTCTATTTTACAAACAATATTCTCCGAATATTGCGAGTTAACAATATTTATATCATTATTTTTACAATAATATTTAAAATTCTCGAATTCGCTATACTCTAATACAACTTCTAACTCTTGTCCAATGCACTTCTCTACTATCGTACCATTTTCAATAGCTTGAAGCAAGCTGTTAGAATATGCTCTTACCAAGCCACCTGTCCCTAATAATATTCCACCAAAATATCTAGTTACTATCACTAAAACATTTGCCAAATTATTTTTTTGCAAAATACTTAGCATTGGTGCCCCAGCAGTTCCAGAAGGTTCTCCGTTATCACTTGATTTCTCTACGATTTGTTCATTTTCTAGAACACGATATGCTATGCAATTATGTCTTGCATCAAAATATTTTTTGTTAGTCTGCTTTATTATCTCTTCCGCTTCTTTCACACTTTCAACATAAAACAAGTTCGCTATAAACTTTGACTTCTTTTCAACAATTTCACTACTTACATTTTCTTTTATTGTTATAAAATCTTTCACTTTGCTTGCTCCTATCATTTTTTTCCGGCCACATAACCAGTAGAATAAGCTATCTGCAAGTTAAAACCACCAGTATAGCTATCTACATCTATAATTTCGCCCGCAAAATACAATCCTTCTACTAACTTAGACTCCATAGTTTTAGGATTTATTTCTTTAATAGAAACACCACCACTTGTAATAATAGCTTCATCAATTGGCCTAAACTGCTTAATCTCTAACTCAAAATGCTTTAATAGCTTTACTAAGTTTCTTCTTTCTTCCTTAGTAATTTCATTCACTTTTTTATTTGAATTTATTTTGCTTCTTTCCACAACTATTGGAATTAACTTTTGTGGTAACAACTCATCCAAACTATTCTTGTATTGCTTGTTTTTTTGTTTATCAAAATCTCTTAATATCCTTGCATCTAGCTTCTCTTCTGTCAATGCTGGCTTAAAATCTATTGATAAAACAATCTTTTTATTTTCGAACTTTTCTTCAATACCTTTATATCTAACCAAATGAGCCGAAGAACTCAATATAGTTGGACCTGAAACGCCAAAATGAGTAAATATCATTTCCCCTTGCTCTTCATAAATAACCTTATTTTTCTCTATATCTTTTAGTTCAATTTTAACATTTCTCAAACTTAATCCTTGCATCTCTTGACACACCTTTTTATTATGCGTCTCTAGTGGCACAAGAGAGGGCTTTATGCTAGTTATTGTATGACCTAACTTTTTAGCTAGTTCATAGCCGTCACCAGTTGAGCCAGTTAAAGGATAACTCTTACCACCTGTCGCCAAAATAACCTTATCAGCATGTATTGTTTGCCCATTTGCTTTCACACCAATAATCTTATTATCTTGTACTAAAATTTCTTCTACTGATGCATTATATTTAATACTTATATTTAGCTCTTTTAGCCTTTTAGAAAAAGCCTTCAAAACATCCAAAGACTTATCAGTCACAGGAAAAATCCTATTCCCTCTTTCTTCCTTTACATCTAGCCCCTGCTTCTTCAAAAAATCAATTATATCTTGATTAGTAAACTCCTGGTAACAACTATATAGAAACCTACCATTTCCAGGCGTATTCTTTATAAACTCATCCATATCTAAAGAAGACGTAATATTACACCTTCCCTTGCCTGTAATCAATAGCTTTCTTCCTAATGAACTCATTTTTTCAATTAAAATAACTTGGTTTCCCTGCTCAGCAGACGCTATCGCAGCCATCATACCTGCTGGACCACCACCTATTACAACAACATTCATTCTCTCACCTTCCTGCCAACAGGGACTTCCTGCCAATGGGGACGGACCTTTTTGGCAGATTCCTGCCATTAAGGACCGTCCCTGTTGGCACGTTGGTGTCTGCCCCCCATTAGCGCATTTTATTTTGACATAAATTCAATCGCTTTCATTATTCCTAATTTTCCATATTGATATGTAAGTCCACCTTGCATATACGCAATATATGGCTCTCTTAATGGGCCATCACAGCTAAGTTCTATTGTTGAACCTTGTGTAAATGTTCCTGCTGCCATTATTACTTTGTCTTCATAACCGCCCATATCTCCTGGATATGGTAATACATTTGAGTCTATTGGTGATCCCATTTGTATTCCTTGGCAGAATTTTACTAGCTTTTCTTCTGTTCCTAAGTGTATTGTTTGCACAATGTCTGCTCTTTTTTCGTTATACATTGGCTCTACATTATATCCCAATTTTTCTAGCATTCTGCTTGCAAATACCATTGTTTTTACTGCGCTTGATACTACTGATGGTGCAAAGAATAATCCTTTCAATAATAGTGGATTTTGATTTAGTGAAGGTCCTATTTCTTTTCCTACTCCAGGTGATGTTAGTCTTTCTGCACATAGTTCTATCAAATCTTTTTTGCCTACTATATATGACCCTGTATTTGCAATTCCTGCTCCTAAGTTTTTCATAAGTGAACCTACTGCGATATCTGCTCCTACTTCAATTGGCTCTCTATCTTCCACAAATTCACCATAACAGTTATCTACCATTATTATTACATCTTTGTTTACTTCTCTTATTGCCTTTATCGCTTTTTCAATTTTTTCAATTGTAAGGCTCTTTCTAGTTGAGTATCCTCTAGACCTTTGTATTTCTACTAATTTGACGTCTTTTTTTGATAATCTTTCTTTTATAGCATTTATATCAAATTCATTGTTTACTAACTCTATTTGTTCATACTTTATTCCAAATGATTTTAGCGAACTCTTACTATTTCCTGAATTTCCTATCACTGTTTGCAATGTGTCATATGGTGCACCTGTTAAGCTCACCATTGTGTCTCCTGGTCTTAGCAACGCAAATAATGTAACTGCTAGTGCATGTGTTCCAGAAATCATCTGTGTTCTGACTAATGCATCTTCTGCTTTAAACACGTGGCTATAAATTTCTTCTATTTTGTTTCTCCCTGGTTCATCTATTCCATATCCTGTTGATGAATTTAGGTGCGCTTCTTGCAAATCACATTTTTGAAATGCTTCTAATACTTTTTGGCTATTTATCTCACATATTTTATCTATTTCTTCAAATATTGGTTTTATCTCTTGCTCTACTTGTTTTGCTAATTCTTTCATATCTTCTCCTCTTCTAAAACTTTTTGGGACAGTCCAAAAATTCTAACAAAATATAGATGTGTCCCAAAATGGACAAAATGTCCAAAAGGAAACGTCCCCAATGGGACATTTCCTAATGTTCTACATTACATTACATATTTTTTAATTAACGTTACGCCTGAAGCCATTATTACTAAAACTGTTAATCCTAATCCGATGTAAGTTACTGCTTTACCAGTTTTTACTGATAGCATTACTGGTGCGTCATCGATGTCGTCTTCACCTGGCTTTTTATTGTCTGGTGTTGAGTCTTCGTCTGGTACGTCATAGTCGTTATAGTCTTCTGATATTTCTGCTGTGTTTACTTTTAGTCCCATATTGTTTGAGTTGTTTATCCATGTAAGTAATACTTCTACATCAGCATATTCTCCTGGTTTCAATAGTGTATTTTCTAGTAATCTTGTTGATATTACATTGTTTCCTTCGTCTGTCCAACCTGGGTTATCTGCTGCAACAAATCTTAGTCCTTCTGGGATATAGTCTGTTACTTCTTTTGCGTATCCTTCTATATCTCCTTCATTTATTACCCTAATTGAATATCTGAATTTAACTGTTACTTCGTTTAAGTTCTTTCTATCTAATTCTACTTTTACTATATCTTCTGGGTCATCATATGGTTGATGTCCTGTGTTTGTTACTGTCGTTCCTGTTTTATCTGTTACTATTGCTTGTGTTACCCATTTTCTTAGTGCTAAGTCGAATTTCTTTACTATTACTTTTTCGAAGTCATCGTCATCTTGTTGTCCAGGTACGTAGTCCCCTGTTTCATCGTCTTTATATCCTGGTAAGTTTTCATCTTCTGGTAATTCTACGTTATTTTCTTGTGAATCTCTATCTTCTACTGGATTATGATCTTCGTCTTCATATTTTGTTATGTCAGCAATGTTTGTGATATTTTCGTTTCTTGGTGCTGTGTCTTTTACTTTACACATAATTGGAACTTCTTTATAGTCTAGTTCATAGTGCGTAATTTCGTTTTCTGAATTTTGCTCTTCTTCATTATCTGTATTTTTCTCGTCAGCATACACTGGTTCTGCTTTCTTAATCAAATACTCTTCTGAACTTAAATATTTTGTAGTTACTGTTCTACCGTCTTCTGAAACTTCCCAACCATATTCTTTATTAAATTCGCTATCTACAAATTCTAAATGTGGTGGTAAGTGGTCTTTAATTTCAGCTGCATATCCATCAATATCGCCTTCATTGTACACTCTAAGCATATATACAACTATGTCATTTCTTTGTACTAACACTGGTTCTTTTGTATGATTATATATTGCAGTTGTAATTAAATTTCCTTCATCATCATTTGTGTTCAATTTTGATGAATCTACTACTGGTGCTCTTTTATATGAACCGTCTTCATTTCTTAAATATTCACTATCTTCTATATTTTCGTCTTTACTTACTGCTACAATGAATTTTCTTAACGCTAAGTCAAATTCTCTTAATATAATATTGTCGTAATCTTCGTCATCTTCATATTTTTTCCATTCTTCTGGTGTAGAGTCTCTATCGTCTACTGGCTCTCCATCTTCGTCAGTATCTTCTGTAACTGCTGCTTCGTTTCTAATTATTGTTCCTCTAACATCTTCTGAAATCACTTTAAATTTAACTGATACTTCTCTATAATCAAGGTCTTCCTCTGTTTTTGTTCCGTCATTTTGTCCAAATGCTTTGATTAGGTTTGCACCTGGTGTTTTTTCTTTATCTTTTGATAGATAATCTGTTGATATTTGTGTTATTTTACCATTTTCGTCTTTTACTTCTTTTCCCCATAGTTGAGCTTTGTTAAAGGCAATTGCTTCTTTTTCTTCATCTGTTGGATTTTCAGACACTGTTTCGTCACATAAATATTCTAAGCCTTCTGGTACATCTTCTGTTATTTCAGCTGCATAAGCATCTATTAATCCTTCATTATATACCCTTAGTGTATATGTTACAATATCACCTTTTTTTACTTCAACTGGTTTTTTATTTAATTGATAATCTGCTGTTGTCTTACTATCTGTACCAGATATATTTAATTTACTTACATCAACACTTTCTATTCTTTCTGGTACTTCTTTGTCATTTACTTCAACAATTCTTTTTACTAACTTCAAGTCCGCTTTTTCTTTTATAGGTATAATTATTTTTTCAAAGTCGTCATCATCTTGTTGCCCTTCAAAATAATTATTTCTATCTGCTAAATCTTTGCCGTTATTTGAAGTGTTTCCAGTATAACCATTATCTGTTGTTACTAACTCGTCTTTAGTTTTTGTTGTTATTGTCGATGGTTCTGAGTCTCTATCTTGACCTCTAACATTTGTTATTGTTCTATTAGCATCTTCGTCAAATTCTTCTGATATCCAAGCTAGGTTTGTTAGAATTTGAGCATTTGTTCTTGATGCTTTTGCTGTTACTGTACACTCAATTTGAATTACTTCTGATGCTGGATTTGCATTTCCTGTGTATGGTCCTAAATTTGTAGTATTTCCGTCAGCTCTTTTTAAGTTTAGAGTATTTGTAGTTTCATTATATGACTCTACTACAAAGTTTGATGTTATTACTCTATTAAATTGTAATCCTGTTGGTAATTGATCTACAACTTTTGTTGCTCTACCAGATTTTTCACCTTCATTGTAAATTGCAAGGTTATATATTACTTTTTCTCCTGTTTTTACAGGTACAGGATCTTTTCTATGTTTGTATGTTGCAGTTGTTCCATTGTCTAAAGTTGTTCTATCTATTGTTGGAACTCTAGTGTCTGCACCATTTAATTCTTTTTCTCCTGCTTTTGTTATATATTTTCTTAAAGCTAAGTCAAATGTTTTTTCTCTATTTGGAACAGTTACCTTTATTGTGTTTCCTTCAACAGTATGTGTTGTACCTGTTGGCACTGCTGAACCATCAGCTTTTGTTAATGCTTCTACTGTTCCTTTATATTCACCATTTACAATCTCTTTTTTTACTTTTAAAATAATAGTATCTATTATTTTAGAATATCCTCTTGGTGCTACTGTTTCTTTTATTGTTATATTTTCTACTCCAGGTGCTGTAATGTTAATATCATTAATATTTAATGAACCATTTGCATCTGTTGTATATGTATTTGTAGTTCCATTTGCTAATGTTATTTCAAATTGTGCTCCTTGTAATTTCTTTGTAGCGTCATTTTCAGCAACTTTGATAAGTTGTATATTATAACTTCCTGTTGCTGGATTTATTACTACTTTTTCAAAGTCGTCATCATCTTGTTGACCTTCAAAATAGCTATTTTGATTTTGTAAGTCTTTACCTGCATTTGAAGTATTTCCTGTATATCCATTATCTGTTGTTACTAATTCAACTTTATTATATGTTGTTATTGTTGAAGGTTCTGAGTCTCTATCCATTCTTCTTTGAGTTGTTATTGTTGTTCCTGATTCTGCGTCAACTTCTTCTGAAATCCAAGCTAAGTTTGTTAAAACTTGCCTATTTGCTGCTGCATAAGCAGTTACTGTACACTCAATTTGTATTGTTTCAGAGTCTAATTCAGTCCTGTCAACAAATGGTGCTAAATTTGTATTATTTCCAGCTGCTCTTTTTAAGTTTAATGTATTTGTTGTTTCATTGTATGAGTCTAATACAAAGTTTCCACTTACTACTCTATCATATCTTAAACCTTGTGGTAATTGGTCCACTATTTTTGTAGCTCTTCCTGCTTTTTCTCCTTCATTATAAATTGTAAGATTATATATGATTTTTTCGTTTGTTCTAACAACTATTGGGTCTTTTTTATGTCTATATGTAGCTGTTGTTGCTCCACCTTCTGTCTTTAGTGAAGTTGTATCTATTGAAGGTACTCTAGATTTTGCACCAGATAGAACTTCATCTCCCACTTTTGTTATATATTTTCTTAAAGATAAGTCAAATTCTTTCGCACTTGGCATTACATCTAAAGTTAATCTCATACTTTCTGCATTTTTTGAAGGAATTAATACTGGTTGAGTACTTTCCCCTTCTATACCATCAGCTGTCCATAATGTTTGATGTCTATTTGTATACCTAACATTTGCTTCTACCTCTACATATCCTGTTGTTGCTACTGGCATAGAAATATAGAAATCTTGACCTACTAAGCTTTTTACTGTTGTTCCAGAAGCTACTGGTTGTTTACTACTATTTAATAGTTGATATCCTGTTGTAGCAGTACCATTATTTTTTACAGTAAAGTCCATTTGATATTCCACTGGATTTTTTGCATTTAATGACATATGAATTGGTCCCATTATATAGTTAGTTCCTACTTCTTGATAATTCAAAGTCTTTGTATCTAAAGAAATTGGAGCTTCTTGGTCCATTCTTCCTTCTGCATATTGACTTGCTTTTGATTTTGCTGTTTGTATTAAATATCTATATAATATTTCTGCTTGTCGTTGTCTTTGCGCTCCATAAGAATCATTTATTGCTGTATGGCTTGGATTATATTGTATAAAATTCTTGTAGGTACTTCCATCTTCTGTGTACCAAAGCCAACCTGTTGTGTTATCACCTGTTTTGTCAAAAGTAGTTTTTCCTGCTTCATAGTTTGTAAAATACCAAATTGCAGTTTGTTGTATTGCTGCTATTTCATCTCTTGTAAGAACTGACTTCCATTCTTCTGAATAAATTCCTGCTGCATTTAAGTATTTTTCCTTTTCTTGTTCAGAATCTTCCATTAAATATAGCATATCCCCTAATGCTAATAATGCATCATATCTACTAACTTGAACTACTGATGCTGTTGAAGAAGCTTTGTATGGCACTGTTCCTCTTAGTAATTCTGCTAGAATACTGTTTTGAGTTCCAATCTGGTTTCTTTCAGTTTTCATATTAAAGAAAATATCATATGTTGCACGTTTATTAGTATTACTGAAACCAACGCCAGCTTTTAAACAGTAAATATTTTTATTTCCATTTACTTTTAAACTATCGCTATCACTTGGCCCTGTAAACTCAACCAAACTCCAAATTTTATTACTTTCTCCTGTTGCCCCATTTGTATTTGGGTCACCTATTGCATATCCTAAGTTTGGTGTGTCATTTCTTCTTAGTTCTTCAATTCCTATATACATCTTCTTACTGTTATCTGTTACAAGAGTAGCATAAGCTACTGTTTGCATAAAAGTTAGCAATATTAAGGTTACACAAATAATCATAAAAATTATTTTATTTTTTATTTTCATTTGCCCTCTCCTTTCAATATCTTTTTTATAAACTTTTTTGAGCTGTCTCAAAAAGTTTATAATACATATTTCTTAATTAGTACTATTCCACCTGCTATTGTAATTAATATTGTAAATCCTAATGTAAAGTAAATTCTTGTTTGACCTGTTTTTATTGATAACATTACTGGTGCATCATCTATATCGTCTTCTCCTGGTTTCTTGTTATCAGGTGTTGAGTCCTTATCTGGAACATCATATTCGTTATAGTCTTCTGATATTTCGGCTGTATTTACTTTTAGCCCCATATTATTTTGATTGTTTACCCATGTAAGTAATACTTCTACATCAGCATATTCTCCTGGTTTTAATAGTGTGTTTTCTAGTAATCTTGTTGATATTACATTGTTTCCTTCGTCTGTCCAACCTGGATTATCTGCTGCCACAAATTGTAATCCTTCTGGAATATAGTCTGTTACTTCTTTTGCATAACCTTCTAAGTCACCTTCGTTTATTACTCTTATTGAATATCTAAACTTAACTGTTACTTCATTTAATTTTTTTCTGTCTAATTCTACTTTAACTATATCTTCTGGGTCATCATATGGTTGATGTCCTGTGTTTGTTATTACTGTTCCTGTTTTATCTGTTACTATTGCTTGTGTTACCCATTTTCTTAATGCTAAGTCAAATTCTTTTACTACTACTTTTTCAAAGTCGTCATCATCTTGTTGACCAGGCACATATTCTCCTTTTTCATTATCTTTATATGTTGGTAAGTTTTCGTCTTTTGGTAATTCCACATTGTTTTCTTGAGAATCTCTATCTGCTACTGGTTCTTTGTTAAAATCTTCATATTTTGTTATGTCTGCTATATTTGTAATATTTTGATTTGTTGGTGCTTCTCCAACTACTTTGCACATAATTGGAACTTCTTTATATTCTAGTACATATTCGTCTGTGTCATTTTTCTCTGCTTTCTTTATTAAGTTATCTTCTGAACTTAAATATGTTGTAGTTACTGTTCTTCCGTCTTCAGATACTTCCCAACCATATTGTTTATTAAATTCGCTATCTACAAATTCTAGATGTGGTGGTAAGTGATCTTTTATTTCTGCTGCATATCCGTCGATGTCACCTTCGTTATAAACTCTTAGCATATATACAACTATATCATTTCTTTGTACTAGTACTGGTTCTTTTGTATGATTATATGTAGCTGTTGTAATTCTCTTTCCGTCTTCACCTATTGTATTTAATTTTGATGTGTCTACTATTGGTGCTCTTTTATATGAACCATTTTCATTTCTTAAATATTCACTATTTTCTATTGTTTCATCTTTGCTTACTGCTATTATAAATTTTCTTAATGCTAAATCAAATACTTCTAATGTGATGTTGTCGTAATCTTCATCATCTTCGTATTTTTTCCATACTTCTGTATCTGAGTCTCTATCATCTACTGGATTATTTTCGCTGTCTGTGTCTTCTGTTATTGCTGCTTCATTTCTTATTATTGTTCCTGTTGTGTTTTCTGAAACAACTTTCATTTTAACATATACTTCTTTATATGAAATATCGTCTTCTGTTTTTGTCCCATCATTTTCCCCAAATGCTTTTATTAAGTTTCCATTTGTTGTTGTTTCATTTTCTTTTGATAGATAGTCTGTTGAAATTTGAACTATTCTATCTTTTGTTTCTTCATCATATACGAATTTTCCCCATAAATATTGTTGGTTAAATTCAATTGCTTCTTTCTCCGCTGCTGTTAATGTTGTATCACTTTCAAGGTCTTCTGGAGACATCCATAAAAATTCTAATCCTTCTGGAATATCTTCTGTTATTTCTGAAGCATATCCGTCTATTGTTCCTTCATTATAAACTCTAAGTGCATATGTTACTATGTCACCTTTTTTTACTCCATATGGTTTTTTATTTAATGTGTAATCACCTGTTGTTATTTTGTTTCCATTTTCGTCTGTTGTGTTTAGTTTGCTAACATCAACTTTTTCTATTCTTTCTGGTACTTTTTTACCATTTACTTCAAAAATTCTTTTTATTAATTTTAAGTCAAATTCTTCTTCAACTTTTATTTCTACTGATATTTCTGCTGGTTCTTCTTCTAGTGTTGTTTCTGGTATTAATACTGGTTGTATTGTATTTCCTGGTGCTGTATATAAGTTTAGTACTGAATTTGAATATTTTATTTTTGTTGCTACTGAGAATGTTTTCCCCTTAGTTTTTGGAACTGAAATGTAAAAGTTCTCTCCTACTAAATCTTTTATTGTCGTTCCTTCTGCTACTTGTTGCTCACTTGCATTTAATAAAGTATATTCTTCTTCATCTATTGCACTTCCATTTGCTTTAAATACAAATTCTATATCATATGGTATTGTGTTTCCTTCTGCTTCTGTTATATTTATTGGTCCTAATACATAATTATTTCCAACTTCTTTATATCCTAAGCTCGTTGTTGTAAGCGATGCTGGCACTGTTGTAATTTCTGTATTTGCATAATTTACTGAGTTTTTCTTTGCTGTTTGTATTAAATATCTATATAATATTTCTGCTTGTTGTTGTCTTTGAGCTCCATAAGAATCATTTATTGCTACATTTGTTGGATTATGTTGTATTAAATTTTTATAAGTAGTTCCGTCTTCTGTATACCATAACCAACCTGTTGTGCTATCTCCTGTTTTATCAAAAGTAGTTTTTCCTTCTTCATAGTTTGTGAAATACCAAAATGCTGCTTGTTGAACTGCTGCTATTTCATCTCTTGTTAATACTGTGTTCCACTCTTCTGCAAAAATTCCTGCTTTACTTAAATACTCTGCTTTTTGGTTTTCATCATCACTTATTAAATATAGCATATCTCCTAATGCTAGTATTGAATTATATCTTCCAACTTGAACTTCTGTTGCAGTTGAAGAAGCTTTGTATGGTACTGTTCCTTCCACTATTGACCTTAACACATCACTTGTTGCTGCTATTCTATCTCTTTGTGTTTTCATGTTAAATGACATTGTATATTCATCACGTTTATGTGTGTTTGTAAAACCTACTCCTGCTTTTAGGCAATATATATTTTTTGCTCCATCTGCTTTTAAGTTAGCATCTGCTCCTGGTCCTGTATATTCCACAATGCTCCAAATTTTATTGCTTTCTCCGGTTACTCCATTTGTATTTGGGTCACCTATTGAATATCCTAAATTTGGTGTATCATTTGTTCTTATTTCTGTTATTCCTAGGTACATCGGTAATGTTACCGCATTTACTGTATTTGGCATTGCCATTGCTAATACTGCTAACATTATTACCATCATAATTCCTATTAGTGCTATTCTTTTTGCTTTTGAGCTCATTATTTTTCTCCCTTACTTTTATATTATCTCCTATTACAATTTTACTCTCTTTTTAACAATAGTCAAGGGGCTTTTTTTTCAATATTTTCCACCCTATTTTTATGTCTTTTTTATGCTTACGGAGATTGGTTTGTGGTAGCTTGCTAAAAAACAACCCCACATATTACAATTATATTACATTTTTGTAATAAAATCAATATTTTTGGAGTGTTTTGATGCTTTTTTGCTTATTTCCGTAGTGTTTTTGTCATTTTAATATTTTGCATATTTATTTTCTTATTTTCATATATTTTATTGGTGATATTATGAATTTAAAAAACTTTTATTTAAAAACAATTTGTTTGTGCTTAATCTTTTTAACTACTCTGAATGTTAATTGTTCTTTTGCAGATGATGAAGAAGATGATGAAGAAACACTATCTATAATAAATGAAACAATTACAACATCAAGTAACAGCACATCTTCACTAGAAGTAAATGCTCGTTCTTGTATTGTTTTAGACAGATTAAGCAAAACTATAATTTATGGAAAAAATGAAGACAACAAAGTAAAAATGGCATCAACCACAAAAATTATGACAGCAACAGTTATAATAGAAAATTGTGATTTAAATCAAACTGTGGAAGTATCTAAGAAAGCAGCTGGTACTGGTGGCTCAAGACTAGGATTAAAAACTGGTGACAAAATAACTGTTAGAGATTTACTTTATGGGCTAATGCTATGCTCTGGAAATGACGCTGCCGTAGCATTAGCGGAAACTGCTGGTGGTTCTGTTGATGGTTTTTCAGAAATGATGAACAACAAAGCAAAAGAACTTGGGCTTTATAACAGCCACTTTGAATCTCCACATGGCTTAGACTCTGACGGACATTACACAACAGCATATGAACTTGCATTACTTACAGACTATGCACTTAAAAATTCAACATTTGCAAGTATTGTGGGGACAAAAAACTATACTGTTACAATTAATGGATATCCAAAAAACTTAAACAATACCAATGAACTACTAGGTGTTCTAAACGGTGTATATGGAGTAAAAACAGGATTTACCAATGGTGCTAATCGTTGTTTAGTAACTGCCTGTAAACGTGGCGATATGGATATAATCTGCATTGTACTTGGATGTGATACAAAAAAATTTAGGACATCTGATAGTGTAAAACTTATTGAATATACTTTTAAAAACTTTGAATACGTAAATATAGGAAAACTTGTGGACGATAAATTTGAAGAGTGGAAGGCAGAAAATCATAATCAAGATAAGAATTACTTTGAAATATATAAAGCTAATAATTCAGCAAAATTAGAAATAAGCTATTCTGCATTATCTCAGCCTGTTATACCTGTTTTAAAAAGTGATATACCTTCTATAAAGGTTGATATTGAAATAGCTAGGTCTTTTGAAGCTCCTGTTTTGCCTGATAATGTTATTGGTGGTATTTCTGTTTCTTCTGATAGTAGTTTTATTGATTATTGTAATGTTTTTACTGCTAATGAAGTTCCTAAAAAGGGAGTTTATGAATATTTTGTTGATTTATTTTGCCATTGGGGACGGACCTTTTTGGCAATAAATTGCTACTAGGGACACTCCTTTTACAATGCAAAGAAGAGCAAAGTTAAGAACTTTGCTCTTCTATATATTTTATTCTATTATCCATTTATTGTATGAAAATCCGTCATGCTCTACTTCTTATTTCAATATCCAAGCTTTTCCTTGTTCACTTCCGTCTTTTGTTGCATCACTTGTGTCTATTTGGACATTAGAGTTTAAAGTTACAATTGGACGGACCGAATATGCATACGAAGCCGTATTGGGATTGCCTATGCCACTATATTCAGTGTACAAGAGTTCGCAGTCCATCTTCCCCTCTTTTACACAGCGAACATAGGCGTCATAGATATCGTCCCTATGCGTATCTTCACAACTAGAAGCCAGCCAAAAGAACACGGGGATACTATCCCCCGGAAAGGCTCCCGTATACCCCTTTGTTTCTTCTATCAATGTATCATATAGCGGCATACTTTCACTAACTGTATAAGTATAAATCGGATTATCAACTGACTCAGAATCAAATTCTGTTAAATTATTTATGTCATCAGCATTTATACTTCTTGCCGTTCCATACGTTGGATTTGCATATAATTTTAAACACAAATTATCTAATACAGTTTTGGCATTTATAAACCCTTCGTATTCTCCTAAGTATAGACCTTTTCCATCATCTGATAAAGTATTATTAACAGCTACTATTTCTACATCTCCATTTGCTTTTTTATTTATAACTCTCCACAATGTAGTCGTATTTGTATTAAATGTTTGTGATGTTTCATATCCTGTGTCTGGTTCTCCATCTTCTTTTGTTATATACGTTTGAGCTGTTAATTTATCTCCATATTTTACATACTCCCCTACTTTCAAGTCTGATACTGACATTGCTCCGCTTGTACCTTCTAGTTCTCCATTATAAATCTCAGATACTTTTATTTTATATTTTCCGTCTTTTGTTGCTAGTTCCATAGTTGCTATATCTTCTGCTGTTATTTCTTCAGGTACATCTTTAAAGTATTTATCTAATACTCCTTTTAAATCTCCTGTTGTTAATTTTCCGTTTCTATCTGATTGTATTCCTAAAATGTCTAATTTTGCATTTTCTATTACTTCTGCTCTTTCTGTCTTTTCCTTTGCACTTACTGCCTTTGTTAGAACTCCATTATCCCCTGTAAGTGTTGCTATTGCTACACCCGCTAAGATTAGTAATACTATAATAGTTATTACTAGGGCTATTAGCGTTATCCCCTTTTCTTTGTTTTGTTTCATTTTTTCAAAACTCCCCTTTCTTTTGTTTAATAAAATTTTATACTTTATGTACAAATTACGTCAACAAGTATCTCTTTATTTTATAGTATTTACATTTTCTATTTTGTTATTCATTACTCATTACATTTATATTGTATACGAATTGTCGTATAACGTCAATATGTTAGTTACAAGATTTGAAAAAAATAGAAGAAGCTTTATGATGTAATAATTACTTCTTCTTTATATATTCAAAAAGAACGAAGTTATTACTCTTCGCTCTTTCTTATTTATTCAACATTTTCTTTTATGTATTCAACTACATCTCCTACTGTTACAACTTTTTCTGCATCAGCATCTGGAATTTCGATATTAAATTCTTCTTCTAATGCCATTACTAATTCTACTATATCTAATGAATCAGCTCCTAAATCATCTATAAAAGATGCTTCTAGTGTAACTGAGTTTTCTGCTACTCCTAATTGTTCTACAATTATTCCTTTTACTTTTTCTAATACTTCTTCTGAACTCATAACTTCGAGTCCACCTCCTCTCAAGTTTACTAATATATTTATATTCCATTTATATTATATGTTTTTATATTTGTCAAGTAAAATCGATATATTTTTTAAATTTATACTACTGGGTCAGTAGAATACTTGCACACACTGATTTTCTTGCCTTGCAAACATTGTTATTCCTGTGTGTTTTCTTCTTTTTTTATCTCAAATTGTTCTTTCATTTTGTCTACTGCTTTGTTTTCCACAAATTTTTCAGCTTGAATTATCGTGTATTCAAATAATATTTCGTCACTACTTCCATGTGCTTTTACAACTGGTTTCTTTACTCCTAAGAATAATGCTCCACCATATGATTTGTAGTCCATTGCTTTTGAAAGTCTTTTTATTGGTTTGTGTGCTATTAGATATGATATTTTTGATAGCAAGTTTGATGTAAAGCTTTCTGTTAATGTTCTTTTTACGAATTTTCCTAATCCCTCTGTTGTTTTCAAAAATACATTTCCTGTAAATCCATCTGTTACTATTGCATCTATTTTACCTGAAAATGCGTCTCTTCCTTCTACATTTCCTACAAAGTTTATTCCTAGTTCTTCTGATTTTTCTTTTAGTAGCTTGTAGCTTTCACGCACCAATTCATTTCCTTTTGTCTCTTCTGTTCCTATATTCAATAGCCCTATTGCTGGTTTTTCAATTCCAAATGTGTTTCTTAGGTATATCGTTGACATTTGTGCGAATTGTAAAAGGTTGATTGGTTTGCAGTTTGTGTTTGACCCTGCGTCTATTAATAGTAGTTGGCTTTTGTATGCTGGTAGTATTCCTGCTAGTGCTGGTCTGTCTATTCCTTTTATTCTTCCTACTATCAGTGTTGCACCTGTTAATAGCGCTCCTGAGTTTCCTGCTGATATAAAAACATCGCCTTCATCTTCTTTTAACATTCTAAATCCCACTACCATTGATGAGTCCTTTTTATGTTTTATTGCAAGTGTTGGTGTGTCTTCCATTTCTATTGTTTCAGTGGCGTTTTTTATTTTTAGTCTGTCTGATATTTCTTCCATTTCTTTTCCATAGAATTCTTTTATTTTGCTTCTGATTACATCTTCTTTTCCTACTAGTACTACTTCTGCTTTTACTTTGTTTATTGCGTTTACTGCTCCTTTTATGTTGGCGTCTGGTGCGTTGTCTCCACCCATTGCATCTAATATGATTTTCATTTTGTTTCCTCCAATTGAAGAGTTTAAATTCCCCTTTTATTTGATTATATTTTTAACATATATATTTTATTATTGTTTTTAGAAAAAATCAAGCAATTTTACAAATTTATTAGATTTAGGTATTACAAAAAAGATGCAACCGAAATTGCATCTTTTTCTCTATATATTTATTTGGGATAAAACTTTTTTGCTCTGTCCCAAAAAGTTTTCAAAATTTGAATTATGCTAATATATCAGCAACAACTCCTGAACCAACTGTTCTACCACCTTCACGAATAGCGAATCTTAATCCTTTTTCGATAGCGATAGGTGTGATTAATTCGATTGTCATTGATACGTTATCACCTGGCATAACCATTTCTGTTCCAGCAGGTAATTCGATAACACCTGTAACGTCTGTTGTTCTGAAATAGAATTGTGGTCTGTATCCATTGAAGAATGGTGTATGTCTTCCACCTTCTTCTTTTGTTAGAACGTATACTTCTGATGTGAATTTTGTATGTGGATTGATTGATCCTGGTTTACTTAAAACTTGACCTCTTTCGATGTCTTTTCTATCAATACCTCTTAATAGAACACCGATGTTATCTCCAGCTTCTGCTTGGTCTAATAGTTTTCTGAACATTTCTACACCTGTAACAACTGTTTTTCTTCTTTCAGCTGATAATCCAACGATTTCGATTTCGTCTTGTAGTTTTACTTGTCCTCTTTCTACTCTACCTGTAGCAACTGTTCCACGTCCTGTGATTGTGAATACGTCTTCTACTGGCATTAAGAATGGTTGGTCGATTGGTCTTTCTGGTGTTGGGATGTAGCTGTCGATTGCATCCATTAATTCTTTCATTGGTTTGTATACTTCGTCTTCTGGATTTGTTGAAGAACTTTCTAATACTTGTAATGAAGATCCTTTTACGATTGGAATATCATCTCCTGGGAAACCATATTCTGATAATAGGTCTCTAACTTCCATTTCAACTAATTCTAATAGTTCTGGATCGTCAACCATATCACATTTGTTTAGGTATACAACGATGTATTTAACACCAACTTGTCTTGCAAGTAGGATGTGCTCTCTTGTTTGAGGCATTGGTCCATCAGCTGCTGAAACTACTAATACAGCTCCGTCCATTTGTGCAGCACCTGTGATCATGTTTTTAACATAGTCAGCGTGTCCTGGACAGTCAACGTGTGCATAGTGTCTGTTGTCTGTTTCGTATTCAACGTGTGCTGTGTTGATTGTGATTCCTCTTGCTTTTTCTTCTGGAGCTCCGTCGATTTGATCATATGCTTCGTATTGAGCTTTTCCTAATAATGATAAATATTTTGTAATAGCTGCTGTTGTTGTTGTTTTACCGTGGTCAACGTGACCGATTGTTCCGATGTTAACGTGTGGTTTTGTTCTTTCAAATTTAGCTTTTGCCATTTTAAAATTCCTCCTTAATTTTTGGGATTTCTCCCTTTTTTATTTTTTAAATTTAATAACTTTTTATTGCTACCCGCATTTTATAACATTTTTGCAAAAGATGCAAGCTTTTTACTTAAATTTAATGTTTAATTGTATTCTATTACAAAAGCTGACATACAAATATTTATGCAGTATTGAGTGTAACTGAAATATATTTACAAATTCTTATGATTTAAAATGAGGGATGTTCACGTCGAGTTTACGAGGACTAAGTGAAAGAGGCTCATTTTTATATCATTAGAATTCGTTAATGTATGTAAGGCATACCGAAATACAAATAAATACTTGTATGTCAGCTTTTGCAAACATTAAATTTTAGTCTTTTTTAGCTCTTGAAGAAACTATCGCCTCAAAAACTGATTTTGGAACTTCTTCATAATGAGAAGGTTCCATAGAGTAAGTACCTCTACCTTGTGTTCTAGAACGAAGTTCAGTTGCATAACCAAACATTTCTGAAAGTGGGATAAATGAGTGAATTTCTTGCATTCCATCTGCACCATCCATACCTTCCATTCTTCCACGTCTAGAGTTAACGTCTCCAATAACATCTCCCATGTATTCTTCTGGAACTGTTATATCAACTTTCATAATTGGTTCTAAGATAACTGATTTAGCTTGTCTCATACCTTCTTTGAAAGCCATAGAAGCAGCGATTTTGAACGCCATTTCTGAAGAGTCAACTTCGTGGTATGAACCGTCAACTAAAGTTGCTTTGAAATCTGTAACTGGGTAACCAGCTAAGATACCGCTTTCAGCTGCTTCTCTCATACCTTGTTCAATTGGTTTAATATATTCTTTTGGAACTGCTCCACCAACAATTTTGCTTTCGAATTCAATTCCTTTTCCTGGTTCAAGTGGCTCCATTTCAAACCATACGTCACCGTATTGTCCTTTACCACCTGATTGACGAATAAATTTACCTTGAACTTTTACTTTATTTCTAATTGTTTCTTTGTAAGCAACTTGTGGTTTACCTACATTACATTCAACTTTAAATTCTCTTTTTAAACGATCAACGATGATATCTAAGTGTAATTCACCCATACCAGCGATAATTGTTTGACCTGTTTCTTGGTTTGTATATGCTTTGAATGTTGGATCTTCTTCAGCTAGTTTTGCTAATGCAATTCCCATTTTTTCTTGAGCTGCTTTATCTTTTGGCTCAATAGCTATATCGATAACTGGCTCTGGGAATTCCATTGATTCTAGAATGATTGGATGATCTGGATCACATAGTGTGTTTCCTGTTGTAACATCTTTCATTCCTACTGCTGCAGCGATATCTCCTGCATATACTTTGTCAATGTCTTCTCTGTGATTAGAGTGCATTTGAAGAATTCTTCCGATTCTTTCTTTTTTGTCTTTGCTAGAGTTTAATACTGTTGAACCTGATTCTAAAGTTCCTGAGTATACTCTAAAGAAACATAATTTTCCAACAAATGGGTCTGTTGCAATTTTAAATGCTAATGCTGCAAATGGTTCTGAATCTGAAGTTTTAGCTTCTGTTTCTTCTCCATCTAATGTTTCACCTTTGATATGTGCTATGTCTAATGGTGATGGCATATATGCGATTATTGCATCTAATAATTCTTGAACACCTTTGTTTTTGTATGAAGAACCACATGTAACTGGAACTATTTTGTTTGCTATTGTTCCTGTTCTTAAACCTTTTTTGATTTCTTCTTCTGTTAGTTCTTCACCTTCTAAGTATTTCATCATTAATTCTTCATCTTGGTCTGCAACTGCTTCAATCATTTCACTTCTGAATTTTTCAGCATCTGCTTTCATATCTTCTGGAATGTCTGTTTCTTCAATTTCTTTTCCAAGGTCATCTTTGTGGATGAACGCTCTCATTTTAATTAAATCAACTATTCCTTTGAATTGGTCTTCTGCACCAATTGGTAATTGGATTGGAACTGCGTTTGCTTTTAATCTGTTTTTTAATTGATCAACGCAAAGCATGAAGTTTGCTCCTGTTATATCCATTTTATTTACATATACCATTCTTGGTACATTGTATTTATCAGCTTGTCTCCAAACTGTTTCTGTTTGTGGTTGAACTCCACCTTTTGCTGCTAGAACTGTTACAGCTCCATCAAGTACTTTTAGAGATCTTTGTACTTCTACTGTAAAGTCAACGTGACCTGGAGTATCAATAATGTTAATTCTATTGTTATCCCAGAAACATGTTGTACAAGCAGATGTAATTGTTATACCTCTTTCTTGTTCTTGCTCCATCCAGTCCATAGTAGCTCCACCATCGTGAACTTCTCCTATTTTGTGTGTTTTACCTGTATAGAATAAGATTCTTTCTGTGGTTGTTGTTTTTCCGGCATCAATGTGTGCCATTATTCCTATATTTCTTGTTCTTTCTAGTGGGTATGCTCTTCCTGCCATTTCTTATTCTTCCCCCTTTCAATTTTACCACTTATAGTGAGCAAATGCCTTATTAGCTTCTGCCATTCTATGTGTATCTTCTTTTTTCTTGAATGCTCCACCGTTTCCAGCTACTGCATCCATAATTTCTCCGGCTAACTTTTGAGCCATTGTTTTTTCATGTCTATTTCTAGCATATGATACTAGCCATCTTAAACCTAAAGTTTGTCTTCTTTCTGGTCTAATTTCTAGTGGAACTTGGTAAGTTGCCCCACCTACTCTTCTTGCTTTAACTTCAAGAACTGGCATAATATTTTCTAAAGCAGCTTCAAATACTTCTAAAGGATTTTTCCCTTCTTTTTCTTTTATGATGTCAAATGCATCATATACTATTTTTTGAGCTACTGATTTTTTACCATCTAGCATAATATTGTTGATTAATTTTGTTACAACTTTGCTATTATACATTGGATCTGGTAATACTTCTCTTTTTGCTACATATCCTTTTCTTGGCACTATTCTTCCCTCCTTATAAATTTTGTAAGACTTTACTTTTTGTCTTTTTTGACACTTTATTTTTGAAAGTATCTTCGGTACTCTCAAGAAATTTCTTTCTTGCGTATAATGCTTATTTATCTATTTTAAATTTAAGTACCTTAAATTTTCGATAAAATAACAAGCACTACTGTTTTTTTATTTCTTTGGGCGTTTAGCTCCGTATTTAGAACGCGCTTGCATTCTATCCTTAACACCTGCTGTATCTAATGTTCCTCTGATGATGTGGTATCTAACACCTGGAAGGTCTTTTACCCTACCACCTCTAATTAATACAACACTGTGTTCTTGTAAGTTATGTCCTATACCTGGGATATAAGATGTAACTTCATAACCATTAGAAAGTCTAACTCTGGCAACTTTTCTTAATGCTGAGTTTGGCTTTTTAGGTGTAACTGTTTTAACAACTGTACAAACACCTCTTTTTTGTGGAGCTCTGTTGTTTGTTAATTTTTTATTTTTTGAGTTCCATCCATGTTGAAGAGCTGGTGCTGTTGATTTTGTTACTCCTGTCTTTCTTCCTTTTCTTACTAATTGATTAATTGTTGGCACTTAAATTTCACCTCCTGTTTTTTGTTTTTATATAAATATTTTGTTACGGATTTGCCTATTACGGGCAATTTACAATAACGTTAATATTTTATCACGTTCTACCTTTAAAGTCAAGAAAAACTTGGAATTTTCTCCAAGTTTTTCTTAATTCTATTTTATCTTTCTTCTTCGTTGTCTTTTTCTTTGCTCATTTTAAATTTTTCTATTTTTTCTTCAAGTGCTTTAGTATCAAATTGTTCTAATAATTTATCTATGCTTTCCGAATTATCTACACGTAGACTTTCTTTGAATTTATCTCTATCACTAGCAACTTTAGAATTTGGTTTATCTTTTGGCTCTGTTGATTTGTTGATATTACTTCTTGCTATTGCTTCTGCTTCTTTTGTCGCCTTTTTGTCTGCTGTTTTTCCTACTGCCTTTGCATCTTCTCTAACAACTGGGTTAAATGTATTTTCTGTTTCTGTTTTTGTTGTTTTAGTTTCTGCTACTTCATATTCTTCTATCTTATCTAAAACATGGTTTTGTAATTCATTCGACATTACCCATCCTAAATCGCTATTTTCGTCTACATCTAATTCAATATCTTTATTTCCATTTGGATCTAACGAAATATGTATTGGTACTGTACTTCCTGGCATAGTATATGTAATAATAACATCTAGATTGTCGCCATTTTCTGTTCTATTTCCTGTAACTCCTACTGGTTGATCCATATCAGATGAATTATAATATGTCAAATTTCCATCTACTGTTATTACATCACCTACTTGCAATTCTTCAATGTTAACTGGTACTGTTCTTGTTTCTTTATGTGTTACAGTTTTTTCTTCCGTCTTATCCACTTCTGTTTTATTTTCTATTACAGCAGGTCCAACTGCAGATGTTGCAACTCCTAATGCCAATGCAATTTTTGTAAAATTGCTTTTCACTTTGTTCCAAACGTTCTTACAGCTTTCTCTAAATTTGTCCCATCTTGATACTTTCTTTAGAGCTTTCTCATTAGGTTCTGACATTTCTTCTTTATTATTAAATTCTGCCATTTTGTTTTGATATGTTGTTCCTACTTTACGTATATCTTCTTCACGTTTTTTATCTTCATTAATTAGTTTTGGTTCTGTTTCTGCCTTCTCTTCTTTTTTAGATTCTTCTTGTTCTATTTCTGCCTTTTCTTCTTTTTCAGGTTCTTTTTGGTCTGATTTTTCTGCTGTATTAACTAGATTTCCTTTAAAGTTAACCTTTAGATCTTTATACTTGCTTAGCTGTCCATATAATTCTTCTATTTGTTTTTCTGTCTTTTCTATTTCTTCTTGTTTTTCTTCAGCCAACTCTGGTTCATTATAACTATATACTTCCAGTGTTTTCTTTTCGCCTTCTAATTTTCCTAATTCTTCTTCAAACATTTCAATCTCTGCTAAAATTTCAGTAATATCTGCTACTGGTTCTTCAAGAGATTCTAATTCAGATTTTTTAATTTCATCTTCTTTTTCTTTTTCTTCATATAATTCTTTTAACATTTTATCTGTCTTTTCTATCTCTTCTTGCTTTTCTTCTGCTAGTTCTGGTTGATTATAGCTATATACTTCAAGTGTTTTCTTTTCGCTTTCTAATTTTCCTAGTTCATCTTCAAACATCTCAATTTCTGCATTTTTACCACCTATAGAGTCTCTCATTTGCTCTACATCACTTAGAAATTGTTCCATTTTATTTTTTAACTCTTTTCTTTCTTCCATATATACCTCCCATTTATAAAAGCCATTTTTTCTTATGTCATTATCTTGTTTATTATACCATTTTTTGCTAACTTTTACAATGTTTTTATGTAAATTTGTTGCATTTTTAATATTCTTGTAATATTCTTGTAAAATTTGTAAAATAAAAAGCCAACACTATGTTGACCTTTAATTTTACTATTCAAACTCTCTTAAACTTCTATCCGCAAGCATTTGATACCTTTGTTTTTTATCTTTTATCTTCTTACCTTCCAAAATTGGCAAAATTCCAAAATTAGCATTCATAGGCTGAAATTTTTCATTAGGTGTAGAAATATACTTGGTCAAAGCCCCAATAACAGTATTTTCTGAAAATCGATGTTTTTTTGCTCCGTCCCCAAAAACATCGATTGCATTTAAAGCCGCAACCATTCCAGAAGATATGGATTCTACATATCCTTCTACACCTGTAATTTGACCAGCAAAATAAATATTATTGTTTGCCTTCAAATTATATGTATTGTCTAACAATTTAGTTGAATTAATATATGTGTTTCTGTGCATAACACCATATTTAACAAACTCTGCATTCTGCAATCCTGGTATCATACTAAACACTCTTTTTTGCTCGCCAAATTTTAGGTTTGTTTGAAACCCTACTAGGTTATATATGCTTGCTTGCATATCATCTTGTCTTAATTGAACTAATGCATATGGTCTTCTAGCTGTTCTAGGGTCATCAAAACCAACTGGTTTTAATGGTCCAAATCTTAATGTGTCAATTCCACGTTTAGCCATTATTTCGACAGGCATACATCCTTCAAAAATTTCCTTTTTTTCAAATTCGTGTAATGTTATAACTTCCGCTTCCACCAACGCTTTCCAAAAAGCCTCATACTCTTCTTGATTCATTGGCAAATTAATATAACTTTGCTCTTCTTTGCTAGTATTAGCTAATCTCTCTTTCCATTCTTCGACAGTTTCATCTTTTTTCTTTTCTTGACTATATCTATCTCCATAAAAAGCGATATTAAAATCAATACTGTCTTTATTCACAATAGGTGCAGCTGCATCATAAAAATACAACTTATCTTCTCCTGTAAGTCTCGCTATTTGCTCAGCTAAACCTTCAGATGTAAGAGGACCTGTTGCAATTATAACAATCCCGTTTTTTGCCATCTCTTCAATATCAGTTACTTCTTCATTTATAATTTCTATTAGCGGATTGTTAGCTAGAGTTTGTGTAACTTGCTTTGCAAACTCATCTCTATCAACTGCTAGAGCTTGACCCGCTGGCACACTTGTATTATCCGCAATTTTTATTAATAAAGAATCTAATTTTCTAAGTTCTTCTTTTAATAAGCCACACGCATTTGTAAGCAAATTAGACTTAAACGAATTGCTACAAACAATTTCCGCTAAATTCTCGTTTGAATGTGCTGGCGAAAATTTTACTGGCTTCATTTCATATAATTTTACTTTAATTCCACGTTTTGCAATTTGGTATGCAGCTTCGCTTCCAGCCAATCCACCACCAATTATTGTAATATAATCTACCATCTTCTACTCCTTTTGATGTTTTTGGGGACAGTCCCCAAAAACACCCCTGTCCCCAAAAACACTCAGGGAAATCAATTAAATAATTCCATTATTTCTTCTTTTGAAAGCTTGCTGACAAATTTTGTTTTTGTGTCTAGCATTTCGTCGGCTAGCTTTGCTTTTCTTTCTTGCAACTTATATATTTTTTCTTCTATTGAGTTTTTTGTTATCAATTTGTACACCTGTACATTATTCCTTTGCCCTATTCTATAAGCTCTGTCTGTTGCTTGATTTTCTGTTGATACGTTCCACCATGGGTCATAGTGTATTACCATATCTGCTCCTGTTAGGTTAAGTCCTGTTCCTCCTGCTTTTAGTGAGATTAAAAATACTTGTATTTCTGGGTTTTCGTTGAATTCGTCTACTAGTCTCATTCTTTCTTCTACTTTTGTTGAGCCTGTTAGCTTAAAATACTTGATATTGCTTTGTTTTAGTTCTTTTTCTATTATTTCAAACATTGATGTATATCCTGAAAATAGTAATATTTTGTGTCCCCCATTTACCGCTTCTTGCACTATTTCCATACATTGTTCCAATTTACTGCTACCTTCGTTGTAATCTTTTATGAATAAGCTTGGATGACAACATATTTGTCTCAATCTTGTTAGTGCTGCAAGTATTTGCATTCTACTACTCTCATATCCGTTTAGGTCGATTTGTTCTGATATTTCTTGTTTTGCTCTTAATAAATAGTTTAAATAGATATTTCTTTGTTCTTCGCCCATTTCGTTATCTAGCACTGTTACTGTTTTATCTGGCAGTTCTGTTAATACTTCTTTTTTGTTTCTTCTTAAAACGAATGGCTCTATCAACATCTTTAATTTAGTCATTGCTGATTCATCTTCACCTTTTATTATCGGTGTTTCATATGTATTCTTGAATTTTCTATACCCAAATAAATATCCTGGCATTATAAAGTCAAATATTGACCACAACTCTGCTAGCGAGTTTTCTATTGGTGTTCCTGTTAATGCGTATCTTGTTTCTGATTTTATTTGTTTTATTGCTTTTGCATTTTGAGTGTTACTATTTTTTAAGTATTGAGCTTCATCTGCTATTACATATTTAAATTGATAGTCTTTTTTTTTGTATAATTCGATGTCTCTTTTTAATAAGTCATATGACGTAATTACTAAATCGTATTTATCTATGTTTCTTATTTTTGCCTTTCTTTCTGTCAAAGTCCCACGTATTACAAGTGTTCTTAATCCGTCTGCAAATTTTGTTGCTTCATTTTTCCAGTTTAAGCTCAATGAACTTGGTGATACTACTAAACTTGCTTTTCTATTTTCTTTATTTTTTTGTACATAATCTACTATAACAGATAAAATTTGAATTGTCTTTCCGAAGTCCCATATCATCTGCCAATATTCCACCAAACTTGTAGTTATCTAACGTTTTTAACCATTTATATCCCGTTTTTTGATAATATCTCAAAATCTTATTTAATTGTTCTGGAACTTCCATACTTTCTTCTAATTGTTCTCTATTTAAACCATTTACAATATTTCTATATTCTGAGTTTTTTAGGATTTCAGTGCCCTTAATTCCTTTTAATAATTGTTCTAAATATAAACTTCTATAAACTGGTAAGTTTATCTCTCCTTTTTGTAACTCTTTATGACTTATATCCATTCCTGTAACTAACTTATCTAAAAATTCTATTTCTTTGCTATTTTCTAAATCAATAAAACTTCCATCTTTTAATCTATGATATTTCTTTTTTAGCGTATATCTTTCCATTATTTGTTCTAACTCTTCTGGATCTATATCTAAATTATTTAAATCAATTTCTAACAAATTATTTTCTACTTTAACCCCAATGCTTCCTATTTTTGTAGTTCTAATTTGTTTTCTTTTGAAATTGTCTGTTACCAACACATCAAATTGTTGCATATAGTAATCTATCTCTTGTGTTAAAAATTCATAAATTTTATCATTATCTGGCAATATAAACCTTAAATTTTTGACGTCAAGCATAAAACCTGTCTGTCTTAATATATTTAAAGCCTTTGTTTCTTTCATCATATTTCTTGGGAAATTCAACTTTGTTTTCTCGTCTAGTGGATTGAATTCGTTCTCTTCGTAACAAAATTTTACATCTGCAATTAGATAATCTTTTTGGTCAAAATCTAAAAACACTTTTATTACCAACTCTTTTGGTTGATATTTTTCGATTTCTTCTTTACTTAGATTTTCAAATATAATTGCATCTTTAACTTTTGGCACAATCACTGAAAACAAATCAGTAAGTTCATTCTCTCCAAGTTTGACTTCTGTCATATAATTTTGCCTAAATAACTCTAGTAACTTTAACGTTGTATTTTCAAATTCCCTTGTACAACGATACAATTTTTGGTCATCTAATATATACTTGTACTTCTTGCCTTTTATAATGTTAACTTTGTAAATTTCAATATTAGGTTCTATTATATATTGCTTATTATCTACTTTTTTCAGCTTAAATTCAATCTTTGGTTGCTCTTTCGTAAACTCAATTTTCTCTTGACTGGCATCTTTTTGAAAATCGATAACTTTACCTTCAAGCACATCAAACAAATCGTCTATCGCACTATTGCCAACGATTATATTCGTCTCATTAAGGGCTTTTCCATAATATTTAAAATTGCTATTCGAATTAGAATTTGCATATTTTATAATCTCAGCATATTTCATAATAAAACCTAGCAACTCTTGACTATCTTTATCAAACTCCGCTTCACTATGCACAAATTGCAATCTCTCGCCATAACGGTAAAACTCTCTATTTATTATCCTCGTATAAAACTCTGCTAGGTTTTTAATTTTATACATCTTTTTGTTGCCTATTTTAAACTCAACTTTCATATCCCCCGCAAACTTATCATAATAAATTTGTGGCTCTATCCTTATATCTCCTAGCCTTTTTATATTATCATCATTTGCCTTTATTTCATTTATCTCTTCATTATAGAAGATGTTCACTATTTGCTTAAAATTTCTATATTTTTCTTGCATTTCTCTATCTCACCTGGCACAGTATTATATAACACTTTTTCAAAAATTGCAACCCTGCCAACGGGGACGGTGCCAACGGGGACGGTCCTTTTTGGCAGTTTAATGCCAACGGGGACGGTCCTTCTTGGCAATTTATTGCCACTAGAGACACTGCTTGCTATTAAAATTATAAAAAAACTATTTCAAAAATAACAAATACGTGGTACAATATTGCCAGAATAGTTTTAATTAAAACTCTTCTTACTATTAATACCTAAACGGGGGTAATCAATTTGAAAAATTATAAAATTGCCGTAGTCGGCGCAACAGGACTTGTCGGAAGAACAGTTCTAAAAGTCCTTGAAGAAAAAAAATTACCAGTAGAAAAATATACTTTGCTTGCAAGCAAAAATTCTGCTGGAAAAACAATCAAATTCTTTGATAGAGATTATATAGTTGAAGAATTAAACGAAGCTTCTTTTGATGAAGGATTTGATTTTGCAATTTTTGCAGCTGGTGGAGATACAGCAAAAAAATATGCTCCAATTGCATCTAACAAAGGATGCATTGTTGTAGACAATAGTAGCTATTTTCGTATGGATGAAGATGTTCCATTAGTAGTTCCTGAAGTTAATTTTGAAGATGCTTTTTCTAATCACGGAATTATTGCAAATCCAAATTGCTCTACAATCCAAGCAATGCTACCTTTAAAAGCCTTAGACGACAAATACAAAATAAAAAGAATTGTGTATTCAACATATCAAGCTGTTTCAGGTGCTGGAAGAGAAGGTTTATACGACTTAGAAAACACTGACAATTCTAAACCTTTGCAAAAATTCCCACACCCTATTTACAACAATTGCTTACCACACATTGATGTGTTTTTGGATAATGGATATACCAAAGAAGAAATGAAAATGATTAATGAAACTAGAAAAATTTTGCATAGACCTGACTTAAAAATTACAGCAACTACTGTTAGAGTCCCTGTCAAAAACTCACATTCAGAATCTATAAATGTTGAATTTGAAAACGATTTTAAAATGAGTGAATTGTTAGAAACTTTAAAAAGTTTTCCAAACTTAGTTTTAGTAGATGACCCAGCATCTAACTTGTATCCTATGGCTATCAATGCTAATGGGCATGATGAAGTTTTTGTTGGAAGGGTTCGCCGTGATGAAAGTGTTCCTTTTGGCGTTAATCTTTGGGTCGTTGCAGATAACATTCGTAAAGGAGCTGCTAGCAACGCAGTACAAATTGTGGAAAAATTGATGTTTTTGGGGACAGAGCAAAAAAACATCGACTAAAAAATTGATACTAGTTATTATAAACAATAATAAGATGATGTTTTTTTCCTCCGTCCCTAAAAACATCAGAAAGGATAAATATTATGGAAAAAATTAGAATTGGAATTTATGGTTATGGAAATTTAGGAAAGGGCGTAGAAATTGCAGTTAAAAGTAACCCAGATATGGAGCTTAAAGGTATTTTTACAAGACGTGAACCTGCAAGTTTAAAGACTATATACAGTGATTCGCCTGTTTATAATGTTGTGGACGCTCCAAAAATGAAAAACGAAATTGATGTTATGATTTTGTGTGGTGGTTCTGCAACAGACCTACCTGTTCAAGGTCCAGAAGTTTGTTCAATGTTTAATACAGTTGATAGTTTTGACACACACGCAAAAGTTCCTGAATATTTTACTTCTATGGATGAAACTGCTAAAAAGGCTAATACATTAGCACTTATTTCTTGTGGTTGGGACCCAGGATTATTTTCTGTAAATCGTGCTTTATTTGAAGCTATTTTGCCTAATGGCGAAAACTATGTATTTTACGGAAGAGGCTTAAGCCAAGGGCATTCAGATGCTATAAGAAGATTAAGTGGTGTAAAAAACGCAGTCCAATATACTGTACCATATGACGAAGCTGTTAGAAAAGTAAGAAATGGCGAAAATCCAGAATTTGCTTCTGTTCGCGAAGTTATGTGGAGAGAATGCTTTGTTGTTCTAGAAGACGGAGCTGACCCTGAAAAGGTTGAAAAAGATATCAAAGAAATGCCAAATTACTTTGAGCCTTATAATACAGTTGTTCACTTTATTTTAGAAGCTGAACTTAAAGAAAATCATTTTGGTATGCCACATGGCGGATTTGTTTTAAGAAGTGGTAACACTAGCGAAAATGTAAATCAAGTTGCAGAATTCTCTTTAAAATTAGACTCTAACCCTGAATTTACTGCAAGTGTTTTGGTTGCTTATGCTCGTGCAATCGCTAAAATGAGAAAGCAAGGTACTACTGGTGCTGTTACTGTGCTTGATGTACCTATCGCATCACTTTCTAATAAATCAAGAGATGAATTACTTAAAAATATTTTATAATATTTGAGGTGTTTTTTGGGACAGTCCCTAAAAACACCTTTTAAAACTTTTTTTATTTCACTAAATCTTTCATATCATATAATCCTGATTGTTGAGCCACAATAAACTTAGCAGCATCAATTGCCCCTTTTGCAAAAACTTGTCTAGAATATGATGTATGTTTAATTTCCAAAGTTTCGTTTTCTCCAAAAAACTTAACTTCATGCTCTCCTACAACATTTCCACCCCTGATAGAAGAAAATCCAATTTCATTTTTATTTCTCTTTTCTCTTTTTTGCATTCTATCAAAAGCATAATCTTTCTTATTCTCTAGCACTTCATTAATCGCATCAGCTAAAAGAATTGCAGTTCCACTTGGACTATCAACTTTTCTATTGTGATGTGTCTCTACTATTTCAATATCTGCATCTGTTAACACTTCTGCAACTTTTTGTATTAAACTTGCCATCAAATTTATATCTAATGACATATTACTACTTCTGAAAATAGGAATTTCTTTTGATAATTCTTCTATCTCTTTTAACTGCTCCTTACTAAATCCAGTTGTTGCAATAACTATTGGCGTCTTGTTCTTTTTAGCATATTTTAAAACTTCAAATGTAGCTACTGGTACAGAAAAGTCGATAATTACATCTACTTTCTCTTTTATACTGTCAATTGAATTATATACTGGAAACTCATTTTCGTTTGTTTCTTCTCTGTCAAATCCGCAAGCAATTTCAATTTCATCTGTTTTGCTTATGGCATCTATTACTTCGTTTCCCATCTTGCCATTAGCACCATTTAATAATACTTTTATCATAATAATCTTCTCCTTCTCGTGCCACTGGGGACGGACCTTCTTGGCAGGAACCTGCCAAGAAGGTCCGTCCCCAGTGGCATGTCACCTGTGGCAATTAAATTAACTTATGTTTTTTCATAACTTGTTTAAGTTTTTCTTTATTCGCATCAGATAGCTCTATTAAAGGCATTCTTGGTTTTCCAAAGTTATACCCCATTAGGTTTAATGCATATTTTGCAGGAATTGGATTAACTTCTGAGAATAATGCATCACATAAATCAATAACTTCTAATTGCATTTTTACTGCTTCGCAAGTATTACCTTCAAAATATTTGTAGCACATTTCATGTGTGTATTTTGGCATAATGTTTGATAACACTGATATTACACCCTTTCCACCTAGTGAAAGTACTGGTATTATTTGGTCATCATTTCCTGAATAAATTGATAAGTTATCTCCGCATAAACTTGCTATTTTTGCTACTTGTGATATATTTCCGCTTGCTTCTTTTATTGCAACAATATTTGGAATTTTTGCTAATTCTTTGCAAGTTTCAGGTGCAATGTTTACTCCTGTTCTGCTAGGTACACTGTACATTATTATTGGTAGTTTGACTTCGCTTGCAATTGCTGTGTAATGCATGATTAATCCTTTTTGTGTTGTTTTGTTATAATATGGTGTTACTACTAAAAGGGCATCTGCTCCCGCTTCTTCAGCAAATTTTGACATTTCTATTGCTGATTTTGTGTTATTGCTTCCTGTTCCTACTACTACTTTTGTTCTTTTAGCTATTTTGTCAATTGCATATTTGATAGTTTCTTTCTTTTCTTGTTCAGTCATTGTGGCAGATTCTCCTGTTGTTCCACATACTATTATTGCATCTACGTTATTTTCTATTTGATTTTCTATTAGCTTTCCAAATTCTTCAAAGTTCACTCCATCTTCTGTAAACGGTGTTACTATGGCTGTTCCACAACCTTTAAATATTATTTCTTTCATTTTGATACACTCCTTTTTATTTATCTTTCAATAATTACGTTTTCTTGGTTTTTCAAATTATTTAATCAATTTCTTATGCAATTCTTCCATAATACAATTATTAATATCACTATTTACTAAAACCTCAATTTTAGCTTGTGTCAAATTCATATCTTCAATTTCAAGTTGATATTTCTTTAAAATATCAATTACTTGATTTAACACTATATTATCTTGAGTAATTCCATATCCTACGATTGTCAATTTTATAATATTCTTCTGTTTTGTATTATAGTCAGAATATTCATTTTCCAGTATCTTGTGTATCTTATTTTGTTCCGCTTTTTGAATTCTAAGACTTATTGTATTGTTGTCTTTCTTTTTATAATTCTCTAAAATCACATTTTGATTTAATAGAGTCTTATATATGTTTAAAGGCTCTTGATTAGGTATTCCATTTTCTTTTCTCATTTCGATTTCTATTAGCTTATCATTTTTGACAATGCTTTTTACTTCTGCATTTTCAATTGCTTGACATACCTTTGTTTCACCTGTTTCTGCAAATGTTGATTTTGCTATAATGTCGCAATCAAATTTCTTTCCTATCTGTATACATCTATTATGTAATACTTTTGCACCTGCATCTGCAATTTCTTGCATTTCGTCAAATGATATTTCGTCTAATCTTTTTGCTACTGTTATCATGTTGGGGTCTGCTGAGTAAATTCCGTCTACATCTGAAAATATGTAACATCTATCAGCTTTCAAAGCCGCTTGCAATGCTACTGCTGTTGTGTCTGAACCACCTCTTCCTAGTGTTGTTATATCTTGTGTTTCGTCAAGCCCTTGGAATCCAGCTATTATTACCACATTTCCTTGTGACAATTCTTTTTCAATTCTTGTTGTGTTAATTTCTTCAATTTTTGCACTTCTGTGTACATTACTCGTTCTAATGCCTGCTTGCCATCCTGTTAGAGATACAGCTTTTTGTCCTTTTCTATTTAGTAATATACTTAATTTTGCTGCTGTTGTTTGCTCTCCAGTAGATAACAGCATATCTATTTCTCTTTCTTGTGGTATTGCTGATAACTCTTGAGCTTCTTTTATTAGTCTATCTGTTGTTTTTCCTTGTGCCGATACTACAGCTACCACATTTTTTGCTTGATTTTTCAAGCTTATTATTTTTTCTGCGACAATGTTTAATCGTATATTGTCTGCTACAGAACTCCCTCCAAATTTTAATATTATTGTTTCCATTTTGGTCACACCTTTTAATTTTGCAAACTTCGTCTAATTATAAACGATGCTATTTTTATATTTGATATTATATTATATTTTTCCAATTCTTTCAAGTGTTCAGATTTAAAAAAACTTTTTGGGACAGGACAAAAAAGTCTAAACACAGAGCTTTTTTGTCCTGTCCCAAAAAATCATAAAAATCATTTACCTTGTTTTGAAATATCTGGATGTTTTTTAGGACTGTCCCCAAAAACACCCTTTTTATAATATTCGGCTATTAATTCATCCAATTCAACACTCAATTTATATGTAACACTATAATCGTCGCCCTGCTCTATGCTTTTATTTAATTTATCTCTTAATTTACAAATTTCATCATTTAACATTTTTATCTCTCCTTTTTTGTTGGTTATCTTTTGTATATTTATAAATTAACACATAATTCCCCTGTAGTCAAGTATTTTCAAGGGTTTTTAGCAACTTTCGTGCGTGTTTATTCGACGTTTTTCGACATATAAAAACAGTAAAAAACGGTATTGTTTTCTTTTCAAAACTTTTACCGTTTTTATTACATTTTTTATAAAATCATTTTTATACATTTTATTTTAATTTTTCACAATAGAAATCACCATTTTATCTTCTTTAAAAACAAAATTTAACACTTGGTTCAAATATTCTACATTTACACTGTCAATTTCTTCTAAATAGTCAAAACTGTTTATGCCTTTAAAATAATCTGATAAGAACATTCTTGCAATATCTTGAACATCATTGTATTCTTTTATATATCTGCCATAAATTGTCTTTCTTATTCTATTAAAGTCGCTTTCATTTATACCATTTTGTTTGAATTTTCTTACTTCTTGTTTAAACCTTTCATATAATTTTTCTGGTTCTTGCGATTGCCCTGTAATTAGAACATGTGCATAATTTTTTCCAAATTCATAGTCTAAACTTGGTGCTCCAAATAGAATTCCTTCTTTGTATAGTTCCTTGTATAATTCTGAACTTCTTCCAAATAGTAGTGTTAGCAGTATTTCCATTGCTATACATTTTCTTACTATTTCATTTTTGCTTTCCATTGCATTTGTTTCTTGTACTTCCTTAATTCCTATTGTATAAAGTGGTTGGCTCACTTCTAATTTTTGTTCTATCTTTTCTTGCACAATGATTTCAGGCTCTTCTGGATAAATTCTTTTTATACTTGCAGAACTTTTTTTATCTACTAGTCTTTTTTTGATTTCCTCTAAAATTTCTTCTGGTTTAAAATCCCCTGCAACTACCAATGCCATATTTGCCGGATTATAAAATGTGTTATAACATTTGTATAGAATGTCTTTATCTATTTTACTTATTGTCTCTATCGTTCCTGTTATATCTATTTTTATTGGATTATTATGATACATTGCTTGCATTGTGTTCAAATATACTCGCCAATCTGGATAATCATCATACATCATTATTTCTTGACCTATTATCCCTTTTTCTTTTTCCACATTTTCGTCAGTGAAATATGGATGTTGTACATAATCCATAAATTCATCTAATGCTTCATAGAAGTTGTCTGTACACTCATATAAATATGCTGTGTGGTCATTTGTTGTGTATGCATTTGCATTTACTCCCAGCGCTGTTAGTGTGTCTAAGCTGTTTGTCCCATTTTCTTGTTCAAATAATTTATGCTCTAAGAAATGCGCTACACCATTTGGAACTTTTGTAACTTGCTCTTCTCCAGGTACTACGAATTCACTATCATTTGAACCATAATTTGTTCCCCAAATGATATACTTCTTTTGAATTCCTGTTTTAGGTATAATCATTACTGTTAAGCCATTTTCTAGCTTTTCAGTATATAATTTTTCTTTGACTTTTAAATTTTCAATAACTTGCATATTTTCTATATAGCAGTTTCGCTTTAGCTTTACCGCTATAATCTCTCCTTTCTTTTAGTCTCTTAAAAAATAAATTGTATTTATATTTACTTTATTTGCAACGTCAACAACTCCTTGTTTCGTTACGTTTTGGATTTTTTCGCTATATTGTTCCAAAGTAATTTTAGCTTTTGTTAGCTCTTGCCCAAAATAATACATTATTTGAGTATCTTGCTCATCATATATTGTCTTTATACTTGCTATAACACCTTGTTTGCTATTTTCTAGCTCTTCATCTGTAAAGTCTCCTTTTTTCATATCTTCAATTTGCTGTCTAATCAATTCTAATGCTTTTTCATAGTTTGAAATTTCTATGCCACAATTTACAAATATGTTGTTTTTATACCTTAAATAACTTGAACTTGCAACATATGCCAAGTGTGCCTTCTCCCTTACATTTTGGAACATTTTCGAATTGGCATCTCCACCTAATAAACTATTGTAAATAAGTGTTGTATATTTTTGTTCCTCATCATCTAACTTAACATCTAGACCTAAAATCAGCTTTCCTTGAGTTACATCCATAGATTGTGTAACTACGTTCTCTTGTTTATTATTTTTAGCTTCAATCTTTGGCACAACATAATCTGGCTCTCTTTCTTGTAAATTTTGAATGTTCTCATTTTGCTCTATTGTAGTTTTAGTATCGCCATTTATAATCCCAGAAACAAATATATCGATTTTGCAAGTATTTATTAATTGTTTATAGTAATTATATAGGTCCACTGCATTTATTTGCTCTAAATCCTCTTTATATCCAAATTTATATAATCCAAATGGCATGTCCTTATACATCTCTTCAATGCATCTATCAACAGCAAACCTTGCCTTATTATCTATCTTGCCATCAATTCTCTGTTTTATATTATTCTTCTCTTGCTCAAGATACTCTTGCTTAAAACCACCATTTTCTGTATAGGGATCAAAAGCTATTTCAAGTATCTTCTCAATACTAGTTTTCAACAACTCTTCCCCTTTTTGTGGAAGAAAATTATCATTTATAGTCTCGACATAAAATTTGATAACTTGATTATCTCCTGTCTTATCCAAACCACAATCAAAACTAGCACCATACATCTCTTCCATTTGCTTACTTATAGCTTCTTGTGTATTCATAGTTTTACTTCCACGTCTCAACAATGTTGATATCAATGCATTTTTAGTCACATTTTCCCTAGTTAATTTAGTTGTTAAAAACACCGCTATCAAATTCGTTTTAAACTTATCTGTTTTAATTGTATGCAATCTTATTCCCTTTTTTAACTCTTGCACATTATATTGCATTCTTATCCTTCCTTTCCTCACTTTTCCATAGTATTTCCAATTTTCCCGATTTTATGCTATCCTGCCACTGGGGACGGACCTTCTTGGCAGATTCCTGCCATTGGGGACGGTCCTTCTTGGCAGATTCCTGCCAAAAAGGTCCGTCCCTGTTGGCATAGCATAAAGACATAAAAATTGGAAGTCTAAGTGGCATACTTCTCCCCCTTTTACTTCCAATTTATATGTTTTTTCTAGTTAAATTTTCTTTTTCTTGCTGCTTCTGATTTTTTCTTTCTCCTTACACTAGGTTTTTCATAATGCTCTCTTTTACGAACTTCTTGTAGAACTCCGTTTCTTGCACATTGTCTTTTAAATCTTTTTAAAGCATCTTCTATATTACCATTATTAACTTTTATTTCTGACATTTTATTCCCCTCCTTCCGGCTCATACAAATATGTATGTGGGATTACCCTTATAACAGTCTATATTATACATTAACTTGGCATAACTTGTCAATAGTAAATTTTAAAATGGTATTAAACTTCTTATAAAACCACGTGTTGCAGGAATAAACCATAGTATAACACCTAATACTATAATGATAACTGCTGTTAATCCTGCCGCAATGTAGTCTTCTCGTTTTATATTTCTAATATCAAATTTTTCTCTATTTCTTCTTCTAAAAAGATTTTTTACTATATTAACAATAGCCCCAAAGCTGCCCACTGCTGGCATTTGTTGTTCTTCTTGTGCTTCTTCCTGTATTACGTTTTGTTTTACTTGTCGTCTTGCTTTTTGTCTTACTTCACGTTGTTGCTTTGGCTTTATAACTTTCGCTTGTACATAGGCTTCTGTTTTACTTGTTTGTTCCCTTTCCAATTCTGCATTGTATTGCTCTCTTAAAAAACTATCTGTTAATATTTTGTATGCTTCACTTATGTCTCTTAATTTGTTTTCCGCTTCTGCTCTTTCTTCACCAATGTATTGGTCTGGTTGATATTTCTTTTGTAATAGTTTATATGCGTTTTCTATTATTTCATTTGAAGCTTTTGGGCTTACTTCTAATATTTCATAATAATTTTTCATGTTTTACCTCTTAATTAAATATCTCTTTTGTTTCCTCTTTTATTTTATATCAAAAAGACAAGAATATCAATAGGACAGGGTTAAAAGTCTAAACTTTTTTCCCCTGTCCCAAGATGTCTGCGAACGAAACTTTTTTGATCCGCTCCCAAAAGTTTAAGTGATGTTTTTTTGCTCCGTCCCCAAAAACATTAATTTCCAAAAATCGCTTCAAATTCGTCTGCTTCGATTTTTTCTTTTTCTAATAATATTCCTGCTACTTGATGTAGTTTTTCTATATTGTCAGATAAAATTTGTTTTGCTCTGTTATATCCTGTATCAACTATTCTCTTTGTTTCTTCGTCTATTATTGCTGCTGTTTCTTCTGAATATTCTTTAGTTTGGGCAAAATCTCTTCCAATAAATACTTCTTCTTGGCTTGAACCTAGCATTAATGCTCCAATTCTTTCGCTCATTCCGTATTTTGTTACCATACTTCTAGCTATTTTTGTTGCTCTTTCTATATCATTACTTGCTCCTGTTGAGATATCATTTAGGATAAGTGCTTCTGCTACTCTTCCGCCTAATAATGATACAATATTTTCTTCCATTTCTGTTTTTGACATAAATGATTTGTCTTCTGTTGGTCTATACATTGTATATCCACCAGCCATTCCCCTTGGCACTATTGATATTTGATGTACTGGGTCTTGTGTTTCTAAGTAGTGACTTACTACCGCGTGGCCTGCTTCGTGGTATGCTACTAACCTGTTTTCTTTTTCGCTTCTTACTCTTGTTTTCTTTTCAGGTCCCATAGTTACTTTTACCATAGCATCTTCTATTTCTTTCATTCCTATTTCATTCATATTTCTTCTTGCTGCTAAAAGCGCTGCTTCATTTAACACGTTTTCAAGGTCTGCTCCTGCAAATCCTGATGTGTTTTTAGCTATTACTTTTAGGTCAACATCATCTGCAAATCTTTTCTTTCTTGAGTGTACTTCTAAGATTTGCTCTCTTGCTTTTACATCTGGTAACCCTACTACTATTTGTCTATCAAATCTTCCCGCTCTTAATAATGCTTTATCTAATACATCTGGTCTGTTTGTTGCAGCTAATACGATAACTCCCTCGTTTTCTGCAAATCCATCCATTTCTACTAGTAATTGGTTTAATGTTTGTTCTCTTTCATCATGTCCACCACCAAGTCCAGCACCTCTTTGACGTCCTACTGCGTCAATTTCGTCTATAAATATGATACATGGTGCATTTTTCTTAGCTTGGTCAAATAGGTCTCTAACTCTTGATGCTCCGACACCTACGAACATTTCTACGAAGTCAGATCCACTTATTATAAAAAATGGTACTCCTGCTTCTCCTGCTACTGCTTTTGCAAGTAGTGTTTTACCTGTTCCTGGTTGTCCTACAAGTAATACCCCTTTTGGTATCCTTGCTCCCATATCTGTAAATTTCTTTGGATTTTTTAAGAATTGTACAATTTCTTCTAATTCTTCTTTTTCTTCATCTACTCCTGCTACATCTTCGAATGTAATTCTATTCTTTTCTGCTGGTGTCATCATTCTTGCTTTACTTTTTCCAAATGATACATTTTTTCCACCTGGAGCTCCATTTCCTGCTGTTCCTCCCATCATAAAGAACCAGAATATAAAGAATATTATTAATAATCCAAATGGTGTTAATAAACTAATTACTGTCACAAATATTGATTCTGATTTTTCTTCTAGTGTAAAGGCTCCTTCTTTCAGATAGTCTTCTGTATATGCCATAAAGCTTTCAATATTTGGTATATTAACTTCCTTCTTTATTTTATCATCCTTTAATGTTACTGTTGCAGTTTTTCCATTTGCTTCAACTTGTATTGCTTCTACATTTGATGCATTTATTTCTGAAACTAATTCTGAATACTTCAACTTTGAATCGCTATTTTCAAATATTGTTGTCAATAACACCAAAAATATAACTCCTATTATTAGCCACATCGCTAACGTTTTAATTCCATTTTTCAAAATAATTCCTCCTTAAGCTTTCTTTTGATTTCTTTTATTTTACTGAATTTATAACACATAAGTTTCGGTTTGTAAACAATTTTTATGTGTCTTTTTTGTGACAAATATGTGCCTTCACAGCACTCGCTACGGCTACTTATACTTGCTTTATGAAATATATTTTATGATTTTTTACTAATACTTTTATTTTTTTGTTTGGTGTTAAATATTTGTTACCTACATTATTTCCACAAAGCTTTATAATATCTTCTATATGTATTCTTTCAATTCCTTTTGAAGTATTAAAAAGCCTCGTTATAGTATATAACACTAGTTTTGATTTTATGACTTTTTCTTGCTCATTAAATTTCTTTAAATCTAATACAATTTGATTGCAATTTTCTTCTAAAACCAATTCTCCGTAAGCTTTTCGAACTTGTTTTTCTATATATTCTTCTTCCTCACAAACAAGTTTAGATAATCTATTTAATGTCTCAATTATATTTGGATTGAATTCTTCTTTGATAAATGGTATAGCAATATTTCTAATCTTGTTTCTTGTATACTCATTCTCAAGGTTGGTTTTATCAAACCTTGGATTTAAAGCATTTTGTTCACAATATGCTTCAATCTCAAACCTATCACAATCAATTAAAGGTCTAATATACTTATCTCTTTTAGCCTCAATCCCCTTTAACCCTGAAATACCTGTACCACGCATCGCATTCATAATCATAGTCTCTATTTTATCATTCTTATTGTGAGCTATCGCTATTTTATTAGCACCTGTCTGCCTTAGAACCTCATCAAAAAAATCATATCTTGCATTTCTTCCTGCCTCTTCTAGTCCTATTTTACTATTATTGGCAATTTTTTGAATATCTATACTCTTCGAATAAAATTCTATATTTTTTTGAGCACAAAACTCTTTAACATAGTTCTCGTCATCAGCAGCCTCTTCCCTAATCATATGATTTACATGTGCAACTATCAGCCCTGCCAATGGGGACGGACCTTCTTGGCAGGTTCCTGCCATTGGGAACGGTCCTTTTTGGCAGGCTTTTATTATATTGATTAGTGCATTTAACATGCACATTGAGTCTGGTCCACCTGATACTCCTAAAACTATCTTATCCCCTAATTCTATTAAATTATCATTTTTGATTGTTGCTAAAATCTTTTCTTCTAACTTATCCATTTTAATTTAACTCTCTTTCTTTTTACCGCATAATCTTCGTATTCTTTCTCTTCCTATCCCTAAACACTTCTCCATTAATCTATATGACATATTATTTTTGTATTTTAAAATATTAAGCAACTCTGATAAAGACTTCTCTTCACTATTTAGCTCTTTTATCTTTATTCCCTTCATTTTTAGAAAACTTTCAATAATTTTCCTACAAATTTTTTCCTTGTCTTCTTTGTCATTTTCGTCATCTTCAATAAACTCAAAGCAATTATTTTGATGTATTTCGTCCTCATTTATTTGTTTTATCTTTTTGCTTACAACTTGCCCCACGTATTGTTTTACAGCACTTTGATTTCCATTATACTTCGAGATATAACTAGAAAATTCATAATGTTCCTTTTTATTGCAAATTCCAGCTTTTATAGGATTTTCGTGAATATAATCTACGCATGTATATAAATGTTTTTCATTCTTTATAGCTTGAGACTTATATCGGTCTCTGAAAACATATCCGACTCTGTCATTATTCTTATTGTAATAAATGGCATATCCTGTATTTGCCTTTTTCATCCATTTTTGAATATCTTCGATATCCTCTACTTTCACTAGAATATGTGCATGATTATCCATAATGCAATATGCTATAATATCCACTCTTTCGTTGTTTTTATAAATTAATTTCAAATATTTTTTCTTATTTTCTTTTGTATTAAATATTTTTTCTTTGTTAATTCCTTGTGTCATAATATGAAAAAAAGATGAATCTTTCATATTATTTCTTGTAGTTCTACTCATAATAAATCTCTCCTTTTGTTATAAAATTTCCCCTTTATTATGTTTCTCCCTACAAAAAACATATCATATATTCATTCTTTTATCCCCATATTGAAAACCTGCCAACAAGGACCGTCCCCAGTGGCAGGAACCTGCCAAGAAGGACCGTCCCCGATGGCACGGTGACAATTAATCGTCGTACCTTCTTTCTAGGTTGACAAATTTTGTATAACTGCCTAACCATAGTAGTTCTACTGTTCCTGTTGATCCTCCTCTGTGCTTTGCAAGTATTACTTCTGCTATGTCTTTTTTCTCGCTTTCTTTATTATAGTAATCGTCTCTATATAAGAACATTACTATGTCGGCGTCTTGCTCTATTGCTCCTGATTCTCTCAAGTCTGATAGCATTGGCCTATGGTCTGGTCTTTGTTCTGCCGCTCTTGATAGCTGTGATAGTGCTATTACTGGTACGTCTAGTTCTTTTGCAAGTATTTTTAGCGACCTACTTATTTCTGATATTTCTTGTTCACGGCTTCCTGATGCACGTTTACTACTTCCTTGTATTAGTTGCAAGTAGTCTATTACTACCATTCCTATATTTTTTTCTAGTTTTAATTTTCTACATTTTGCTCTAATTTCTGTTATGTTTATACCTGGAGTATCGTCTATAAATATGTTTGCTTCTGATAGTGGTCCTATTGACTCTGCAAGTTTTGTCCAGTCGTTTTCTTCTAGTTTTCCTGTTCTTACTTTGTTGCTGTCTACCATTGCCTCGCTACACATTATTCTGTTTACTAATTGGTCTTTTGACATCTCTAGGCTGAATACTGCTACTGGTGTATTTGCTCTTACTGCTGCGTTTACAGCTATATTAAGTGCAAATGCTGTTTTTCCCATAGCAGGTCTTGCTGCAATTAGTATTAATTCTGAACCATGGAAACCTGCTGTTCTGTAATCTAGTTCTGAAAATCCTGATGGTACTCCTGTGATGTGTTGTTTTCTGTTATATAGTTCTTCTAGTTTTGTAAAGCTTTCTACTAAAACATCTTTTATTGGCGCATATCCTTTTTGATTTTTTTCTTGCATTATATTAAAAATTCTCTTCTCTGCACCTTCCATTATGTCTTCAACGTCTTGTAGAGGGTCATATCCTAGTTCTATTATTTCATTTGCAGTTTTTATTAATCTTCTTAATGTTGATTTTTCTTCAACAATTTTTATGTATTTTGATGCATTTGCTGTTGTTGGAACTTTTTCTGGTAATTCTGCTAGGTATTCTAATCCCCCTACTTGCTCGAATTTTCCCATCGCTTCTAGTTCTGATTTTACTGTTATGATGTCTATTGGCTCTGCTCTATTATATAAATTGAATATTGCTTCAAATATTGCTTTATTATCTTGTCTATAAAAATCTTCTTCTCTTAGCACCTCTATTGCAGATATAACAGCATCTTTGTCAGTTAACATACTACCAATAATTGCTTGTTCTGCTTCTAAATCGTGTGGTGGTACTTTTCCTAATTCCATATTTTTCTCCTTTTATATGTTGAAAATGGTTTTGTCATTTTAGTTAATTATTTACTTATCACATCAACTTTTAATGTGCCTGTAACTCCTTCATATAACTTAATTGTAACTGTTCTTACTCCTAAAGTTTTTATTGTCTCTTTTAACTCTATTTTCTTTTTATCTACTTCTATTTTGTAATTTGCTTTTAATTGTTCAGCTATTTCTTTTGCTGATACACCACCAAATACCTTGCCATTCTCTCCTGCTTTTACTGGTATTTTTAATTGTATTTTTGATAATTTCTCTGCTGTCTTTTTGGCTTCTTCTTTTTCTTGTGACTTTTTATATGCATTTGCATCTTGCTTTGCTTTTAGTTTAACCATATTGTCGTTATTCGCTTCTACGGCTAAGTTTTTTGGAAATAAAAAGTTTCTTGCATATCCATCTGACGCATTTATTACTTGGTCTTTTTTTCCCACTCCTTTTATGTCTGCTTTTAGTATTACTTTCATTTTATCACACGCCTTTCTTCTATCTGCTTTATTTTACACTATTTTTTGCTTTTTTTCAATGCTTATTCATATTAAATTTATTTTTTGCAACTTAGCTGTAAACCTTTACAAAAGCTATAAAAATATAGCGCAAATGCCACATTATACGCAAAGTGGACAAATAACAGCATTTCTTTAGCTACGCCTACAAGGACTGGGTACACTTTTAAGGGTTGGTTCACGGCAGCAAGTGGAGGAACTCAAATTACAAGTGCAACATCTATAACGGCAAATCAAACTATTTATGCACAATGGACAGCAAATAATTACACAGTAACATATAATTATAATGGAACAAAAAATTATGCTAGAGTTGAAGATAGTGGAAAAACAATAACAGGATTTACAGGAATAACAAATTATTGTCCTGGATTATATACTTTAAATATTTCAGGGTTATCAGCAAATGACAAATTAAGATTGACATTTGACTTAGAATATAGTGGACTAACAACAAAACAAACCGGATATCAAATGTTGGTACAAGGAAGTGGAAATGTTACTTCTTGGAGTCCAGGAATAAGTTGGCCAACATTTGCCCCAACAGGAACAGGAAAAATTCATTATGATAATGTAATGACATTAACAGCAGACCAAGTAAAAAATGCTAGTTTTTCACTAAATTTAAGAACAGACTATTATTCAGCTGGAACATTAAAATTAACAAACTTTAAAATAACAAGAGTGACAACAAAAGCAGAAACAAAAGCATGTGGATCACAACTAGGAACTCTTCCAACAGTAAATGAAACAGGATTTACACTTAATGGTTGGTATACAGCAGCAACTGGCGGAACAAAAATAGCAACAACAACTACTATGCCACCAAATAATGTAACTTACTATGCACAATGGACACCAAATAAATATACAGTAAATTATAATGCAAATGGTGGTACAGGGACAATGGCATCAGATACAGCAACATATGAAGCAAACTACACTACAAAAGCCAATACATTTACAAGAGCAAATTATGTATTTGCAGGCTGGAACGAAAAAGCAGATGGAACAGGAACAAACTGGACAAGTTGGATAGGAAAACCATGGAAATGGAACTATACATATGGAATTACTTTATATGCACAGTGGACAGCAGCAAATTATAGTGTAAATACAAACCCAGTTACATATACAGTAACATTAGCACAAGCTGTGGCAGCAGCAAATAGTGCAGGCGGTTCTACAATCACACTTCTAAGAGACTATACTGATACTTCTGGTGTGGCAATTGATAGAAATGTAACACTTACAACAAACGGAAAAACCTTAACAAGAAATGCTACAATAACTGTAAATACTAGTAAAACATTGACTGTAACAGGTACAGGTACATTACAAACAAGTGCTGCCATTAACTTAATTACTAATAATGGAACATTAAATGTAACACATTCAGGAACTTTGAAAAACACAAATACTTCAACTGGTAATGCTATTAATAATGTGGGAACAGCTACAATTAATAGTGGAACAATAATTGGAGCTCAACCAGCAGTTACAACACACAATGGTACTCTTTATGTTAAAGGAGGAACTATTACAAGTACAGGATCACATGCTATCAATATGCCAGAAAATTATAAAGGTACTATTGATATTACAGGAGGTATAATAACTGGAAACCAATCAGGAATTATAAATAGAGGAACATTAAAAATTTCAGGTACAAATACTAAAATAACTGGACAAAATCAATATGGATTTTGGAATGTTCCAGGTTCAAATGCTACACTAAGCTCTGGTACAATCACAAGCACTTCTTCTCGACCAGCAGTATCTAATGAAGGAACCTTTACGATGAATGGTGGAACTCTAACAAAATCAAATAGTAGTTCATCAGTTAGTGGTACCACATTAACAAACTTTGATGGTGCTAATATAACAATTAATAATGGTACAGTAACAAGTGCTGGTTCAGCAATTGGAAATGGTATTACTTCTAAAGGAGGAACTATTAATATCACAGGAGGAACAGTTAATGGTAAAGAAAATGGAATTCTATTGCAAGGATCTTCACGATTAACAATGACAGGTGGAACAGTTATGGGAAATAGTGATAGACCAGTACTTAGTGTACAAGACCAATCATCTGCGGAATGTAAAAATGCGACTATTAAATCTAATTATGCCGCTGATCCATATTCTATAGCCAATACTACTGGAAATGGTTCGAATTGTATAATAAGAAGTAGAGCATCTAACTTTGGTTTAACTGGAAAAACAGGAGGACTTGTTATAGCAACAACAAATACTTCTCCTGGACAATCTTCAGAACTAGTTAGAATTTATAGTTCTCCTACTCATTATGTACTTTTCCCAACATGGACAGATGCAAATGGACAAGATGATATCCAGTGGTACAATACAAGTAAAGTATCTAGCTTATATAATGAAGTAAGAATTTATAAATCAAATCATAAGAATGAATCTGGCCTATATAATGTGCATATATACGATTCAGCAACTAGTGGTACAGCAAGAAATGTTATAGGATCAGTATCTTTAAACTTCTAAATATAATAACTGCAAATAAGAAATGCCTTAAATTGGGCATTTCTTTACTATATACTTTTATATAAAAAATAGCAATAAAAGACTTGAAAAACTTAAAAAAATCAGGTAATATAAAGAAAAAAATTAATTGTAAGGAGATAACTTATGAGAAGATTAAAAGAGAACAAAGGCTCAATTACAGTAATGGCTGTGGCAGGAATGATTTTTGTACTTATTATTTTAGGAATGATTTTTATAGGAATGTCTAATAAAAGTGCATCTCAAACTAAAAATATTAATCAAATAGAAACAGAATATGATGCAAATATGGATAAAACATATAAAGATACAGTAGAAAAGCTTAATGCGGTTTAAAATAGAATATTGCAACTTAATAAAAATTTAGCAAAGGGGGGCTAAATTGAGCCCCCCTTGCGATACATCTTATATACTTGCTGTGCATATTATTTTTTAAGTTTTTTAATTAGATTATCTATTTCTTCTTTTGTTAAGCCTGTAATTTCTTCTATTGTTTGTATGTCAATTCCTTTTTTCAACATATTTTTAGCAATTTCTAATTTTTCCAGTTTTGCACCTTCTTCTCTAGCTGTTCTCATACCTGTATTATAATCCCAAATCGCTCTTTGCCTTGATATGTACAAATTCCATTCCTTTTCATCCATACTCATTTGGTTTATTATATCTATGGCCTTATCTATTTCTTTACTTTTCTTTCTAGCCATTTCTAACTTTTCCTCCTTTCCTGCTAATAGCCAAAGCCATTGTTCTAGCTCTGTATTAGCTCCTGGATTTTTCTTTTCAAATTTTGGTATTTCTATAAAGTGCATTTCCAAGTCATTTGTTGCTAGTTCTTCTTCATCACTATAACCCATATTTACATATTCATTCTCTTTTGTTTTTTCAAATTTCATATGTGCTATGTTATGATAGCTATTTCTTTTATAATATTCGAAATTTAATAAGTTTATTGCTATAACTTTTTTAGCTTGTTTATAATCTTCGCCTTTTTTTATTCCTTCTGTCTCTAATGTAGCCATATAGACCAAGCTTCTTTTGTCTATGTTTCCCAAATCTTGTACCTGCATTTCGACGTCACATATTATGTTTTTGTCTATTTCTACTTTGACGTCTAATACTCCTGCTTTACTGTCATATAAATTCTTTGGTAATTCTGGATTCTTTACTATTACTTGTTGTATTGGTTTATCCAATATTGCTTCTAATAAGGCTTTTAATATATCCTCATTTCCTTCTCTTGAAAATACTCTTTTAAATACTATGTCACTTGTAAGTGGTAATTTTTTTCTTTCTTCTTGGTTTTTATTCAATAAAGTTCATTCCTTTCTTATTATACACCAACATTCTATTTTTATCAATACTTTGGTGTAAATTTTTATTTATTAGTAAGAATATTGTTGCTTTTATTGCTCTTTATTTACGTACACGTATTTAATTTTTTATTTTTTTGGGTTTTAATTTCGATTTAGTTTTGATTATTTAGTTTTAAAAATAACTTACGTCAAAACTTATTTGATTTTAAATTGTAATCTTTTCAAAGTTGATTTTAATTTATTTGATTTAATTTAAATTTTATTTTTCTAATTAGAATTTTATTGCAACATAAGTAGCAATATTATTACTTTTCATATAATAACAATTTTTTCTCATATTTGCAATAGCTTTATCTAATTTTATCAAAAAACTCATCGCAAAATACGACAAATTTCGACATTGCTTATTAAACTTATATAAGTCAATAATAGAAGTAGCAATATTAACTGCTACTTCTATATATTTTTCTATCCAAACAATCCACGTTTTTTAATAGGTGGTTGTTCATTCATTGTTTTAGCTAACTGAACTAATAATTCACGTTGTTCCTTAGTTAGTTTTTTAGGTGTTTGTACATTAACAGTAAAAATAAAATCTCCTGAACTATTAGAATTTATAGATTTAAATCCTTTATTTTTAATAGTAAACTTGGTTCCTGTTTGTGTACCTTCAGGTATTTTATATGTTTCTTTACTTCCGTCAACCATTGGAATTTCAAGCTCTGAACCAAGTGTCGCCTGAGTTATAGTTATTGGCACATCACATAACACATTGTTTCCTTTTCTTGTAAAAATACTATGTCTTTTAATTTTTACAGTTATATATAAATCTCCTTTAGCTCCACCTTTTTCTCCTGGTTCGCCTTCTCCACGAAGCACTACTGTTTGATTGTCATCTATTCCTGCTGGTATCTTAACCTTTATTTTAGGTTGTTTTCTAACTTTGCCTTTTCCATTACATACTTCACAAGGGTCGCTAATAACTTCACCTGTTCCACGGCAGTTTGTACAAGTTCTTGTTGTTTGAACTTGACCTAAAATTGTGTTTTGTACTCCTGTAACTTGACCTGTTCCATGGCATGTTGGACATTTTACAGGTGATGTTCCTGGTTTTGCACCAGTTCCATGACAGTGGTTACATTGCTCATCTCTGGTTATTACAATTTCTTTTTCTACTCCTAGAAATGATTGTTCAAATGTAATTTCCATTCTTACATTTAAGTCTGCACCTTTACGTGGTCCCCTTTGTTTGGCTGATGATGTTCTGCCTCCAAAACCACCACCAAAGATTGAAGAGAATATATCTCCTAAGTCACCAAAATCGCCAAATCCGTCAAATCCAGAACTTGAATAAGAATAGTATCCACCTTGGCCACCAAATGGTCCACCAGCTCCATTAAAGCCTTGTGGTCCATTGTGTCCAAATTGGTCGTACATTCTTCTTTTTTGTGGGTCTGATAAATTTTCATAAGCTTCATTTACTTCTTTAAATTTAGCTTCAGCTTCTGCTTTATTATCAGGATTTGCGTCTGGATGATATTTTTTTGCAAGTTTACGATATGCTTTTTTTAGTTCATCATCTGTTGCTGTTTTATTTACTCCTAATACTTCGTAATAGTCTCTCTTTTGCGCCATTTTTTCATATCTCCTAAATTTTATTCTTCAACTTTATAATCTGCATCATAAACATTACCATTTTCATCAGTTTTAGGTCCTTCTGATGTTGCTCCATTTGGGTCAGCTGCACCTTGAGCTGCATTTGGATTTGCGTTTTTATAAAGTTGTTCTGACATTTCGTAGAATACTTTTGTTAGTTTTTCTGTTGCTTCTTTTATTTTTTCAGTGTTGTTAGTTTCAAGAGCCTTTTTAGTAGATTCGATTTCAGCTTCAACTTTTGCTTTTTCTTCTCCACTTATTTTGTCTCCTAAATCTGCTAATGTTTTTTCACTGTTATATACTAAGCTTTCAGCATTATTCTTAACTTCAATTTCTTCTTTTTTCTTTTTATCTTCTTCAGCATGAGCTTCAGCATCTTTTACTGCTTTGTCGATATCTTCGTCTGTTAAATTTGTAGAAGCTGTGATAGATACGTCTTGACTGTTTCCTGTTGCCATATCTTTTGCAGATACATGTACTATTCCGTTAGCATCAATATCAAATGTTACTTCTATTTGTGGTACTCCTCTTGGTGCTGCTGGAATTCCTGTTAATTGGAATCTTCCTAATGTTTTGTTGTATGCAGCCATTTCTCTTTCACCTTGTAATACGTGAACTTCTACTGATGTTTGACCATCTGCTGCTGTTGAGAATACTTGTGATTTCTTTGTTGGTATTGTTGTATTTCTTTCGATTAATTTCGTAAATACTCCACCATATGTTTCAATTCCTAGTGATAATGGTGTTACGTCTAATAATACTAAGTCTTTTACATCTCCTGATAATACACCACCTTGAATAGCTGCACCAATTGCAACACATTCGTCTGGGTTTATACCTTTGTCAGCTTCTTTTCCTGTAATTCTTTTTACTGCTTCTTGAACAGCTGGAACTCTTGTAGAACCACCAACTAGTAATACTTTGTGAATATCATTTGGTGTTAAACCTGCATCTTTTAAAGCTTGGTTAACTGGACCAGCAGTTGCTTCTACTAAATCACGAATTAATTCTTCAAATTTAGCTCTTGTTAAAGTAATATCTAAGTGTTTTGGTCCTGTTGAATCTGCTGTAATGAATGGTAAGTTTATTTGTGTTTGTTGCACACCTGATAATTCAATTTTTGCTTTTTCTGCTGCTTCTTTTAATCTTTGCATTGCCATTTTATCAGCTTTTAAATCAACTCCACTTGATTTTTTGAATTCAGCTACTAAGTAGTTAATAATTGCTTCGTCAAAATCATCTCCACCTAGGTGTGTGTTTCCATTTGTTGCTAGAACTTCAAAAACTCCATCTCCTATATCTAGTATAGAAACGTCGAATGTTCCACCACCTAAGTCATATATCATAATTTTTTGATCTTGTTCTTTGTCCATACCATAAGCTAAAGCTGCTGCTGTTGGTTCGTTTATAATTCTTAGAACTTCTAGCCCTGCAATTTTTCCTGCATCTTTTGTAGCTTGTCTTTGGCTATCACTAAAGTATGCTGGAACTGTAATAACAGCTTGTGTTACTTTTTGTCCTAAATAGTTCTCAGCATCTGCTTTTAATTTTTGCAATGTCATTGCTGAAATTTCTTGTGGTGAAAATTTGTCACCTTCTATATCAACTTTTTCGTTTGTTCCCATTTTTCTTTTGATTGAAATAACAGTATTGTCTGGATTTGTAACTGCTTGACGTTTTGCTATTTGTCCAACTAATCTTTCTCCATTTTTAGAGAATGCAACTACTGATGGAGTTGTTCTGTTACCTTCTGCATTTGGTATAACAACTGGCTCTCCACCTTCCATAACTGCTACACATGAATTTGTTGTTCCTAAGTCAATTCCTATAATTTTTCCCATTTTAAAATCCTCCCTTTTGATGTTTTTGGGGACGGAGCAAAAAAACATCATTTTTATATATTTATATTTTACCGTCCGTTTTTAAATTTAATAACTTTGTTTTTATAAACAAATTAGAAGTAGTGTATTACAAGGCAAACAAATAAAAATTTTTGAGATAGTACGTTTGTACATCGAAAAAATTTTTATGCAGTTTAACGAAGTAAAATGCTGCTTATAATTTTGTTTAGTTGGCTACTACAACCATGCTATGCCTAACAACTCTACTGCCTATTTTATAGCCCTTTCTATACTCTTGAGCAATTTCTTTTTCTCCAAGATTATCATCTTGAATACTGCTAACAGCTTCGTGTAATTCTGGATCAAAAGTTTCTCCTACTGCTTTTATTTCTTCAACACCTTTTGTTTTCAAAACATCTTTAAATTGTTTTAATACTAGTTCTACTCCTTGCTTGTAGTTTTCATCTGATGTTTCTACTTTTGCTGCATTTTCTAAGTTATCTACAACTGGAAGCATAATTTCTACTACATCTGAAAGTATTGAATTGTATAGTCCTTCTCTTTCTTTACTACTTCTTTTTTTGAAGTTTTCGAATTCTGCAAGTATTCTTTTATATCTATCGTCTAATTCGTCATAATCTTGTTTTGGTACTACTTCATTTTGTAGCTCTTCGTTTTCTATTTTCTCCTCTTTTTTGTTTTCGTTCTCTGCCATTTTATCCCTTCTTTCTTTTAATTGTTACCATTTAATTTTTGGTTTATATATTTCATAACTGAAATTACTTTTGAATAATCCATTCTTTTAGGTCCTATAATTCCTATTGTTCCTAAGTCTTTTCCATTTACTTTATGTTTGAAAGTTACAACACTAAAATCTTTTAACTGTTCTCTTTCGCTTTCTTCTCCAATGTAGACTTTTATGTCTTCTGCAAACCCTGAATTTAACATATCTGCTACTAATTCTTTGGTATCTAGTATATTTACAAAGTTTTTCGCAACTTCTAGACTGTTGAATTCTGGTAAGTCAAATGCTTTGTTTGCTCCTTCTAAGTAAATCTTATTATCTTCTTCTATTACTTTTTTTATTTGTTCTACTATCGGTTTTATTACATTTACACTATATATCATTTCATCATATAAATATTCTTCTAGTGGTCTGTCTATTGTTTCTATTGGCTCACCTTTTAATTTTTTGTTGAACATATAATTGATTGTTTCTACTTGTTTTTCGTTTATATCTTCACCAAATTTTATTATTGTTTCTTTTACTAGTCCTGTATCTGTTAGTATTACTGCCATCATCATTCTTGAGCCTAATAACACAAATTTTATTTCTTCTATTAATTGTGTATTTGTTTTTGGTCCTATTGATACTGTTGTGTAATGTGTTACTTCTGATATTGTATTTGCTGTTATTTTTGTAAGATCTTCTATTTCGTTTATTTTATTTTCTAGTTTGTCACTTATATATTTTATTTCTTCTAAGCTGATGTCTTTGTCATTTAGTAGCTCGTCTACATAGTATCTATATCCTTTTGCTGATGGTATCCTTCCACTTGATGTATGAGTTTTGTCTAAAAAACCTTTTTTCTCTAAGTCTGCCATTTCATTTCTTATTGTTGCACTACTGTAATCTAAGCCATAACTTTTTGTTAGTGCATTTGAACTTACTGGCTCTGCTGTATTGATATATTCTTCTACTATTGCTTGTAATACTTTTTTCTTTCTAGCGTCTAACAACCTTTTCACCTCTTTTAGTTTGTAATTGCTAGTTTGCATCTTTAGCACTCTTTTATTTTGTCTGCTAACTTTATATATATTATACCCATTTTTAGCACTTGTCAATACCCTCTGCTAATTTTTTTGTGAATTCTTTGTGAATTTGATGTTATGTTGACTTTTCTTGTAGAATGTGCTATTATTAATATGATGGTTAATAACCATTGTTGAATCCCAAACAGGAGGTATTAGCATTATGATTTATAGGGAAATTCACGAATTTGCTCAGGGACCTTTACCTCGAGTAATCGCTGGAGAATATGCAGCAACGCGGTCTATTTATGTAGACCCAGAGGGAACTACGGTAGTAGTTCCAGAAGGTTGGACCGTTTCAGGTTCACCAGAAGAAAATAAAATCTCAAATGGACTGATTATTTATCTCATTCCCAGGGATGAGGTAAATTCCATTAATTGGATGAACTTCTTTGACTTAGAAAAAGCTAAAAGTTCATATTCTCAGTGCGTTTGGATTTTGGACAATAATAAAGGGTATTACGTATCTAGATATCCTATATCTCGTATTAGACACGAATTTAGGTCTATCAGAACGAACTCATTTCTAACTTATCTTCCTACTTATGAAGCTAAAGGATTTTGTGAAGATTTTTTCTTTAGTCCTTACCTTCGTAGCGAACTTTGCACAGGCCATCGCTTGAATAAATTTTTAACTTGGTTCTTTGAACAAGAAGACTCAAAAAAATTTATCAACTTGCCTAAAAAGATAAAAGGAAGTAACGTAGTTCCATTTTTCTTCGCAACAATTTCGGTTTAGGCCTTTTCTAGCAAATTCAAAAAGAGACTTCAATATTTTGAAGTCTCTTTTTTTAATATATTGAAAAATCTTAATTCTTTTGCCTCCAAACCTTGAGAATCTGTAAAACTAATTTCTCCACAATTGTCATCTAACAAATTATTTTCTATAAGTACATCTTTTAGATGAATAGCTAAATTTGGTGCTCCATTAAAAAATGTAATATTATTTCCTAAAACCTTTTTTATTTCTTCTTGCACTAAAGGATAATGTGTGCAACCTAAAACAATATTTTCCACTTTCCCTTTATATTTTCCTAATGTTTTTTGTAAATATTCTTCAATTTGTTTACTATCACCTGCTTCTATTATGTCTGCTAATCCAACACATTCTAGCAATTCAGTTTTATGGTTATCATATTTGTGGTACAACAAATTAAACTTTTCACTCTCTATTGTTCCTTTTGTTGCCATTACTAATGTCGGCTTTTCATACGAATAATCATGCACCATTTTATATGCTGGTTCTATTGCAATAAATGGAATTTTAGGATATTTTTCTCTTAAAAATCTTACTGTCTTTGCACTTGCAGTATTACATGCTATAACTATTGCTTTACAATTTTGTTTTAATAACATTTGCACTATGTTGTCGCATATTCTCAGAATTTCTTCGTCTGTTTTATCTCCATATGGATTATTTTTAGAATCACTATAATATATATAATTTTCATTTGGCAATACTTTTATTATCTCTTTTAATACTGTAACTCCACCTATACCAGAGTCAAATATTCCTATATTCCTTATTTCTTCCATACTTTTCCTTTCTTTTCTGCCACTAGGGACGGACCTTAATGGCAGGATTTTTTGAGTCTCAATGCATTTAAAATAACTGTAATACTACTTAATACCATTGCTAAACTTGCTATCATTGGGTTTATCGAAATTCCTATTGATTTAAATAGTCCCATTGCAACCGGTATCATTAAGCTGTTGTAGAAAAATGCCCAAAATAAATTTTGTTTTATATTTCTAATTGTCTTTTTACTAATTGTTATTAAATTCATTATACTAGATAAATCATTTCTAGTTAATATGACATCTGAAGAGTCCATTGCAATATCTGTTCCTGTGTTAACACTTACTCCTATGTTTGCACTTGCTAATGCTGGGCTGTCATTTATTCCGTCTCCGCACATCATAACGTATCTACCTTCATTTTTTAGTTTTTTTACCATATCTGCTTTTTCTGCTGGTAGTACATTTGCGATTACTTTTGTTATTCCTATTGTTTCTGCAATTTTTTTTGCGGTTTCTTCATTATCACCTGTTAGCATAATTGTTTCTATTTTGTTTTTGCTTAAATTATTTATTACTTCTTTTGCATTTTCTCTTACTATGTCATTTACTCCGATAAGTGCCATTACTTTATTTTCTTTTACTGCGTATATTATGCTATTTCCTTTTTTAGAAAGTTTATTTTCGTCTTCAATATAGTTGTTTGGTATATTGTATTTTAAAAGTATCTTTGAATTTCCTAAAATGATTCTTTCGCCTTTTACTTTTGCAGTAATTCCTAGTCCCGCTATATTTTCAAATTCTTCTATTTTAATTTTTTCTATCTTGTTTTCTTCTAGGTAGTCTGTAAATGCTTTTCCTATTGGATGTGTAGATTTTGCTTCTATACTTCCTATTAATTGCAATAATTTTTCATCTGCAATATCGCTATAATTCAACATTTGTGCAATTTTCAATTTTCCATAAGTTAATGTTCCTGTTTTGTCAAATACAATTGTATTTACCTTTTGTGCATTTTCTAAAATCTCACTCTTTTTTACTAGTATCCCTTTTGATGCACATACTCCTTCACTTACAATTATTGCAAGTGGCGTTGCTAGGCCTAGACTACAAGGACAAGCAACTACTAAAATTGTTACAAATGTTGATAGTGCTGTACTAAATGATTGTCCTATTATTAGGTATGCAAAAAATGTAAATATTGCAATTCCTATAACTGCTGGAACAAAGTATCCACTAACTGTATCTGCAACTTTCGCAATTGGTGCTTTGGTATTGCTTGCTTCTACTACTAATCTTACTATTTCTGATATTGTGGATTCTTTTCCAATTTTTTCTGCTTTATATTCTAAATATCCATCATAATTTATGCTTCCTGCAATTACTTTGCTTCCTTTTTCTTTTGACGTTGGCTTACTTTCTCCTGTTATAAAAGATTCGTCTAGATGAGCTTTCCCTGTAATTATCTCTCCATCAACAGCAATTCTCTCTCCTGGTCGACTTATAACAATATCTCCTTTGACTATTTCATCTAGTGTAACTTTTCTTTCTATTCCATTTCTTTTTATAACAGCTGTTTCTGGCGTTATTTTTACTAGTTTTTGAATGGCTTCTTTTGTTTTGTCTTTACTAATTCCGTCAATATATCTACCTAATTTTATAAAGTAAATAACTATTGAGGCTGACTCAAAGTATAAATCCATAGTATAACTATGTTCACCTTTTATTATCATAAACATACTATATAAACTATATAAAAAGCTACTTATTACACCTATTCCTACTAGTGTATCCATATTAGGCGTTAGATGAATTAAGTTTATATATCCATTTTTCAATATGTCAAATCCGTATATTACAAATGCTACTGTTAATGCTAATAATGTAAATGTGTAATTTATCGGATTTATATGTGGGTTAATAATGGTCATTATTGGTAATCCTACCATATGTCCCATTGAGATATACATTAAAATAATTGCTAAAAATGAAAAAATAACAAATGTTGTTTTCTCTTTCTTGCTCTTTTTATCTAGTTTTATCTCTTTGAATTGCCCTAAACTTTTAAATCCTGCTTGCTTTACAAAAGTTTCTATCTTTTCTTGATTTAATATACTTTCATCATATTCTATTGTGCTATTTGCCATTACTAGGTTTACAGATGCGCTTTCTATACCTTTTTGTCTATTTAGATATTTTTCAAGTCCATTAGAACAAGCACTACATGTCATTCCGCCTATTGCTAAGATAATCTTCTTCATTGCAAGTTTTCCTTTCTATTTGTTCTTTGTATATTTTGATATTTTATTTTACAACTTCAAATCCTAAGTCTTCTATTTTTTCTTCTATAATTTTTGTTTCTATTTCTTCTTGTGTTGATATTGTTACTGTTCCTTTTTTGTGATTTGCGTCTACTTTCTTAATTCCTTCTATAGTCTCTAATGCGTTTTTTACTCTTTTTTCGCATCCTCCACAAACCATTCCATTTACTTTTATTGTTGTCTTATTCATATTTATCACTTCCTTCCTTTTTATTTTATGTGTAAATTATATTACAATTTTATAAATTTTTCAACAGCGAACAAACAAAAAAATAACAGATACTTTTATTTGTATCTGCTACTATATGGCTCCTCGTGTTGGACTCGAACCAACGACCTATCGGTTAACAGCCGAGCGCTCTACCAACTGAGCTAACGAGGAATATATATAAATCTGGCAACAACCTATCTTTCCAGCAGGGTAACCCGCAAGTATTTTCGGCACATTTAGGCTTGACTTCTGTGTTCGGAATG
>CANBES010000005.1 GCA_947367845.1 uncultured Clostridium sp.
CAACTAAAAATACAACAAGAGAAACAGGTTCAGAAGAAAAAGATAAAATAAAAAATGTATATGACCTATTAGGAAATGGTGGGGAATGGACATTAGAGGCCAACAATTCCGACAATCGAGTTGGCAGGGGAGGCGATTACAACAGCAGCCATTCGCCAGCGAACCGCTACTACTTCTTTCCGTACGACGCCAACGGCTACAGTTCTTCGCGTCTCGCACTTTATATAAAGTAGGACTGAACTCTGTGAAAACTAAAATTAAAACTAATGCGAACCTAGTTTTAATATAGAGTAATTGAATATAAGAACTCGGCGAATGAAATACGCCGAAAGAATTTTTCTGCATCTACCAAATGCGTGAAACGGATTTGGCAGAATAAAGAAAAATTCTCCTGGTGATGTGAAATAAAATCATTTACAGAAAAAATGCAAAAAAGCTTGCATTTATTGGAAAAATTGGGTATAATAATATAGTAAACAAAAAGAGACAGAAGAGTGGGAGCAAATCCCACTCTTGTTTAGTAATAAAAGGAGGTACACTTTGGCAAACATAGAAGAAAAAGTAGAAAGCTTAATAAAACCAAAAATCGAAAACATAGGATATGAACTATATGACGTAGAATACAGCAAAGAAGGAAAAAATTACTTTTTAAGAATATTTATCGACAAACCAGAAGGAATAGACCTAACAGACTGTGAAAAAGTAAACGACGAAATAAACGACATATTAGATGAAGCAAACTACATCAAAGAACAATACTTTTTAGAAGTATCATCACCAGGAATAGAAAGAATACTAAGAAAAGACAAACACTTAGAAAAAAACATAGGAACAGAAATAAATGTAAAACTATTCAAAAAAGACGAGAACGGAAACAAAGAATATCAAGGAATACTAAAAAACTTTAACGATAATGAAATAGAATTAGAAGACGACATAAAAATTGAAAGAAAAAATATAGCACAAATAAAAACAATATATCATTGGTAAAAAGAAAGGGAGGAATAAAAAATGAAGAGACAAGCAATTGACAACAAAGAATTAATTTTGGCATTAGAAGAATTAGAAAAAGAGAAAGGAATAAAAAAGGAATATCTATTAGAATCAATAGAAACAGCCTTAGTTACAGCATATAAAAGAAATTTTGATGCATTAGAAAATGTAAGAGTAGAAATGGACCCAAAAACAGGTGCAACACATGTATATGCAATAAAAGAAGTTATGGAAAAAGCAAATGACGAAGATACAGAAATGAGTGTAAAAGAAGCTCAAAAAATAAATCCAGATTTAGGAGAAGGGGATACAGTAGAAGTTGAAATAGTACCAAGAGATTTTGGTAGAATTGCAGCACAAACAGCAAAACAAGTTATAATCCAAAAACTAAGAGAAGCAGAAAGAGATATAATTTACAATGAATTTAATGACAGAAAAGGTGAGATAGTATCAGGGCTAATCCAAAAAGCAGACCATAACATAGTTGTAATGGACCTAGGAAAACTAGAAGGTGTAATGCCACCAAAAGAGCAAATACCAACAGAACACTACAAAGTTAACCAAAAAATAAAAGGATATGTAATGGATGTAGAAAGAGGAGCAAAAGGAGCACCACAAGTAATAGTATCAAGAAGTCATCCAGACTTTGTAAGAAAACTATTAGAATTTGAAATACCAGAAATTTATGAAGGTGTTATAGAAATAAAAAGTGTTTCAAGAGACCCAGGACACAGAAGCAAAGTTGCAGTATATTCACCAGACGAAAATATCGACCCAGTAGGTTCATGTGTAGGACAAAAAGGTGTAAGAATTCAAAACGTTATAAATGAATTAAATGGAGAAAAAATAGATGTAATAGAATGGAATGAAGACCCATCAATATATATTGCATCAGCATTATTACCAGCACAAATATTAGCAGTAGATGTAAAAGAAGAAGAAAAATTTGCACAAGTAATAGTTCCAGATGATCAACTATCACTAGCAATTGGAAAATCAGGACAAAATGCAAGACTAGCAGCAAGATTAACAAATTGGAAAATAGATATAAAATCTGAAACACAATTCAGAGAGATGTTATTAAATGCTCAAAACAGTGAAGAAACTATTGAAGAAAATAACGAAGAGAACACTGAAAGCGAAGAATAAAAGCAAATAAGAAACATACAATAAAGGAGGGACAAATTAATGAAAACTGGACCACAAAGAACATGTATGGGATGTAACGAGAAGAAAGACAAAAAAGAGCTAATAAGAATTGTTAAAAATAAACAAGGCGAAATAAATGTTGACAAAACAGGAAAAATGCAAGGTAGAGGGGCGTACATATGTGACGACATAAAATGTCTAGAAAAGTTACAAAAATCTAAGAGATTAGAGAGAGTATTTGATTTAAAAATAACAGATGAAATTTATGATAAATTAAGAGGTGTAATTCTTGATAAATAAGAGAATATTAGGGTTAGTAGGTCTAGCAGCTAGAGCGAGAAAAATAAGCTTCGGAGCAGATAGTGTAGAACTACAAATAAAAAAGAGAAAAGTAAAATTAATAATTGTAGCAGAAGATTCTTCTACTAGAACAAAAGAGAAATTTATAAAACTAAGTGAACAATTCAATATTCCAATTGAAATAATGGGAGAAATAGACGAGCTTAGCAAAGCAATTGGGAAAAGTAATAAAGCGATTATAGGGATTGAAGATATAAATTTAGCAAGTGAAATTCAAAAAATAAATGATGGGGGTGAAGTTATTGGGTAAGATAAAAATATATGATATAGCAAAGAAGCTAGACTTAACCAGTAAAGAAGTATTAGAAATAGCAAAAAAACTAAACATAGAGGCGAAAAGCCATTTAAGTGGTGTTGACGAAAGTGAAGCAAAGAAAATAGAAGAAGAATTATCAAAAAAAGCAAATAAAAAAGAAGGAAAAGGAACAGCAAGTAAAGGAAAAATGGAAACAAAAAAAGAAGAAAAAGCACCAGTTATTATAAGAAGAGAAGTTATAATAGATGAAGAAGAGCAACAAACAAAGAAAAAAGAAGAAATAAGAAAAGAAACAAAAAAGGAAAATGTAGGGTTTGTAGAAAGAAAGCAAAACAAAGACTTTAACATTGTTTATAGAAATAAACAAAGCAAACCAATGACAGTAAGTGAATTATTTGGATTAAACAAACCAGAGCCAAAAAAGGAAACTCCAGTTGTTGAACCAGAAAAAGAAGAAAAAGTAATAGAAAAAACTGTTCAAAAAGAAGCAGAAAAGCCAGTTGAAAAAGTTGTTGAGAAAGAACCAGTAAAAAAAGCTGTAGTTACTGAAGAACCAAAAGTTCAAGAAACAAAACCAGCAAGAGAAAGAACAGAGCATAAAGACAGTAACTATCAAAGAAGACCTAACAACAATAGAAACAATAACTACAACAACAATGGTTACAACAATAATCGTAACAACAATCAATCAAACAATAGATATGGAAACAATAATGGTGGAAATAACAGATTTAATAATAACAATAAATTTGGGAACAATAACAACAACAGATTTAATAATAATCGCAATAATAACAGAAACAATAATAATGAAAGATTTGGCGGTAAGAGACCATTAGATGAAAGAGGAATAGAAAAAAATATCAAAGACATTATGGCTGTTGACACTGTTGAAAAAGAAAGTGTAAGAGAATACAATAAATCAATAGACAAACAAAAAAATAACAACAAATTTGATGAAAACAGAACTAAAAAATCAAAAAATAGAAAAAACGGTAATGGACATGATTTTGATGAAGGAAAACTTAAAACTCTAAAACAAGCAAATAGATTATCAAATATGTTTGATGACCAAGACGGTGGAATGCTTGATTATTATGATTTAACAACAGAACGTGGAAGAAGAGGAAAGAAAAGAAAAAATCAAAATCAAGAAGAAAGGAATAAACAAAAAATATTCCAATTAACACAAATAGAAATAACAGAATCTGTAAGTGTAAAAGACTTAGCAGCTGAAATGAAAAAAACAACAGCAGATGTTATTAAAAAGCTATTAGGATATGGAATTATGGCAACAATTAACCAAGAAATAGACTTTGATACAGCATATTTAATAGCACAAGAATTTGGAATTACAGCAGTTAAAAAAGAAACTGTAACAGAAGAAGATATCTTATTTGATGACTCAGAAGATAGAGAAGAAGATTTAAAAGAAAGACCACCAGTAATAGTAGTTATGGGACACGTTGACCACGGAAAAACATCACTTTTAGACGCAGTTAGAAAAACAAATGTAATAGAAGGCGAAGCAGGTGGAATTACACAAGCAATAGGTGCATACAAAGTAAAAGTAAATGACAGAGAAATAACATTCTTGGATACTCCAGGACATGAAGCATTTACAGCAATGCGTGCAAGAGGTGCACAAATAACAGATATTGCAATTCTAGTTGTTGCAGCAAATGATGGTGTAAAACCACAAACAGTAGAAGCTATAAACCATGCTAAATCAGCTGGAATACCAATAATTGTAGCAATAAACAAAATTGACTTGCCAGACGCAAATATTGATAAAGTAAAACAAGAATTAATGACATATGAATTAGTACCAGAAGAATGGGGTGGAGATACAATATATGTTCCAATCTCAGCTAAAAAAGGAGAAAATATTGACCAATTATTAGAAATGGTATTATTAGAAGCAGATGTGCTAGAATTGAAAGCAAATCCAAATAAACAAGCAAAAGGAGCTGTAATTGAAGCAAGACTTGATAAATCAAAAGGTGCAATAGCTACAATGCTTGTACAAAGAGGAACTTTAGATGTTGGAGATACAATAGTTGTAGGTTCTTCAATTGGTAGAATAAGAGCAATGAAAGATGATAAAGGAAAATCTGTAAAATCAGCTGGACCATCAACACCAGTAGAAATAATGGGATTAACAGAAGTTCCAGAAGCAGGAGAAACATTCTACGAAGTTAAAAATGAAAAAATGGCTAAACACTTAATAGAAAGAAGAAAACGTCAAGCTAGAGAAAAAGCAATGGCAAGTGCTACAAAAGTAACACTAGACAACTTATTTAGCCAAATGGAAGAAGGAAAACTAAAAGTATTAAATCTAATTGTAAAAGCAGATGTTCAAGGTTCTGTTGAAGCTGTAAAACAATCATTAGAAAAACTACAAAATGAAGAAGTTAGAGTTAAAGTTATACACGCAGCAGCAGGAGCTGTAAACCAATCAGATGTTACACTTGCAAAAGTTTCAAATGCAATAATCATAGCATTTAATGTAAGACCTGACGCTATGGCAAAAGAAATGGCAGAAAAAGATGAAGTTGAAATTAAACAATATTCTATCATCTACCAAGCAATTGAAGATGTTGAAATGGCTATGAAAGGTATGTTAGAACCAAAATTTGAAGAAAAAGTTATTGGTAGTGTAGAAGTAAGACAAACATTTAGAATTTCAAATGTTGGAACAATAGCTGGTGCTTATGTATTATCTGGAAAAGTTGAAAGAAATGCTGGAATAAGAGTAATTAGAGAAAATGTTGTTATACATGACGGACATTTATCAACATTAAAAAGATTTAAAGATGAAGTTAAAGAAGTAGGTAAAGGATTTGAATGTGGTATTCAAATTGAAAACTACAATGACATAAAAGAAGGCGATATGCTTGAGATTTATGTTATGGAAGAAATTAAAAGATAAGCTTGTAAGATAATTGTATTTGGCGTTGTTGCGTTTTGCTTTCAATGCCAAATGCCAATTTTTTTCCAAGCGATAAAGGAAAGGATAGAAAAATGCCAGAAAATCAAAATAGATTAGGACGTATTGATGAGCAATACAGAAAAGAAATAAGTCAAATTTTAAATTATGAACTAAAAAATCCGAATGTAACAGGCCTAATTAGTGTAACAAAAGTTAAAGTTACAAATGACCTAAAATTTGCAAAAGTATATGTAAGTATTTTAAATTCTAAAAATTTAAAAGATACATTAGCAGGATTAAAAAAATCAGCTGGATTTATTAGAAGCGAATTGGCAAAAAGAGTAAATTTAAGAAATACACCAGAGATCATATTTGAATTAGATGATTCATTAGAATATGGTGCTAGAATTGACAGTATCTTAAAAGAAATTATGCCAAAAAAAGAAGAGGAGAAATAATATGACGCTAGATGAAATTTTAACACAAATAAGATCAAGTGAAAAAATAGTTGTATTAACACACGAATCTCCTGATGGAGATGCGATAGGAAGTAGTTTGGCTATGAAACTTATGCTAGAACAATTAGGAAAACAAGCAGATGTAATAATTCCAGAATATTCTAGATTATTTGGATTTTTGCCATCAGCAGACCAAATAAAAGAAAGTTCAGAAATAGCAAACTATGACCTAGCAATATCTGTTGACTGTGCAGACTTAAAAAGACTTGCTAAAAGCGAATACTTTGAAAATGCAAAAAGAACAATTGTAATAGATCACCATGGCAGTAACAAAATGTATGGAGACCTGAACTATGTAAATCCAGTGTCTCCAGCCTGCTGTGAGGTTTTAGTAGGAATGTTTGGATATTTTAATATAGACATAACAAAAGAACTAGGAACTTGCCTTGTTACAGGAATTATAACAGATACAGGCGGATTTAGACATGATGGTGTAAACCCAGAAACATTTGAATTTACAGCAGAATTAATGAGAAAAGGTGTTAATATACCAGATATCTATAAAAGAACACTACGTACAAATACAAAATCAAACTTTTTATTGATGAAAAAAGCAATTGAAAGAATAGAAATACTAGCAGATGGACAAATAACATATACATATATAACAAAACAAGACGAAGAAGAAGTGAATGCAGAACCAGGTGACCACGAAGGATTAGTAGAAATTGGTAGAGATATAGAAGGTGTTCAAGTTTCTATATTTGTGAGACAAAAAGATGAAAATACTTATAAAATTTCACTACGCTCAAGTGAAAAAGTAAATGCTTCAGATGTATGTTTAATGTTCGGTGGTGGTGGACACCCAAGAGCAGCTGGTGCATCAATTCAAGGTGACTTAGAACAAGTAAAGGAAAAAATAGTAAAAGAAGTGGAAAAAGCATTAAATGCGGAGAAATAATATGGATGGAATAATAGTAGTAAATAAACCAAAAGGTTGTACTTCACACGACATTGTATATAAAGTAAAGAAAATAACAAATAGTAAGGTCGGTCACACCGGAACCTTAGACCCAATGGCAACAGGAGTGTTGCCATTACTAATTGGTAAAGGAACTTTATGTTCTAAATATTTGATAAACCACGATAAGATTTATCAAGCTAAAATTCAATTAGGACAAAAAACAGATACAGCAGATGCAGAAGGTAAAATTATAGAAGAGCAAGAAATTGGTAATCTAAACCAAGAAAATGTAAGAGAAGTACTAAACACTTTTCTTGGAAAGCAAGAACAAGTGCCACCAATGTATTCTGCTATAAAAGTAAATGGCAAAAAACTTTATGAATATGCGAGAAAAGGTCAAACAGTAGAAATACAGCCAAGACAAATTGAAATTTATGATATAAAACTAATAGAATTGGATAGTGAAAATAAGCAATTACAATTTCAGGTTAGTTGCTCAAAAGGTACATATATTAGGAGCTTGTGTGAAGACATAGCTAAAAGATTAGGTACAGTAGGTTATATGTGCGAGCTAAATAGAGTTCAAGTTGGAGAGTTTAATATAAGCAATTCTGTAACAGTTGAAGAGTTGCAAGAAAATGTAGATGCGATGGACAAGCATTTGATTTCATTAGAGAATTTATTTGAGAATAGACCTATTATAGATTTGAATAGTAGAAAGTTACAACTGTTTTTGAATGGCGTGCAACTTACAGTGCAAGAGAAGGACGGAGTTTATAGGGTTTACTCTGAGAATAGGTTTGTTGGAATTGCTACGGTAAATAAGGGACTTTTGAAAAGGGATATAGTTGTTTTTTAAAAAGTGTATATTAAAATTCTTAAAATTTGTATATTAAATTAGTTAAAAAATGTATACTGACGTTAGTAAGCCAATAATTACTGGAAAAGGAAAAGAAGAATTGGTAAATGACTATATTTTTAAGAAAATAAAGAATAAAAGAAAATCACCCTCATATACTTAATTAAAAAGTATAGGAGAGTGATTTAATTGTATTATATCCAAGAAACTGACAAGCCTAACCTAATAACAAAACTATTCAACATAGTACAAACAAAAGGGGACAAACTAATACTGCCAATAGGACAAGAAGAAATAAAAACAAAAAAAGCAGAAAAACTAGCACAAAAAACAATAAAAATACTAGAAAAAACAAACAGCAAAAAAGTAGTACTAAGTAAAAAAATAAGCAAACAAGAAGAATACACAAATTTTTTACACAGTTATGGAGCAAAAATAATAGAAGGGAAATGGCTATTCAAAGCACTAACACTAAAAGTATTAGATTACATAGTAGAAAAAAAGAGACTAAAAAAAGAAGAATTGCAAGTATCAATACTAATAAACGAAATAGAGCCAAATATGTTAGAAAACATAAAAGAAATAGTAAAACAATATAAAAGAATAAACATAGTAACAAATCACTTTGAAAAATTTAAAAAAATAGAACAACAAATTTTCGATGAAGACGGAATTATGATTACAGTAACGAACAACAAGAAGAAAAGTCTTTCAAAAGCTAAACTTATTTTAAACGTTGACTTCCCAAAAGAACTAATTAATAAGTATAGAATTTTTGAAGAAGCAATTATTGTGAATTTATGTGGAAATGTGGCAATATCAAGCAAAAGATTTAATGGTATTAATATAGTGGATTATGAAATAGATTATACAAGTGATGAAGAATTTGATTTTGATAAGGAAAATTTGTATGAAAAGAAAAAGATTTATGAGGCGCAGACTTATCAAAATAGGACATTTGATTATTTACAAAATAAGTTTTTGAAGGACAAGGTTAAAATTAAGTATTTACAGGCAAATAATAGCATTTTATAAATTAAAATTTATGGATAAAAAGGCAATGTCACCAAATGTCCCAAAAATGGAGTGAATTTTGTGAAAAAAGCTTTTCTTTTTTTCGAAAATGTAATATAATAAGTTTGCGAAAATTTTAAATTGGCAAGGAGGGAATAAAATGCCAAGTAACAATAAAGGGAATAAAGCAAGACCAAATAAAATACACAAAAATAAAAAGAGACATACAAGAAATTCAGCAATGAAAAATGAAAATGAAAAAACAACTAGAAGACCACAAGTAAAGAAAACAAGAAGTGGAAATAAAAAGAAAAAATCACATCCAAAATTAATGATGGCAATAAAAATAGCAATAGTAATCTTTTTGTTATTAGCAGTAATAGGAGCAGGAATAATAGCAGGAATATTTTTTGGACTATTTGGTGACGATTTTGAAATAGGAAAAGATGAACTAAAAATAGCAGCATCAAATTCAGTAATAGTAGATGCAAATGGCTCAGTAATAGCTAACTTAAGTGGAGACGAAAAAAGAAAAGTAATAACATTAGACGAAATGGCAGACTACTTACCAAAGGCGTATGTAGCAATAGAAGATGAAAGATTTTATAAACATAGTGGAGTAGACTTTAAAAGAACAGCAGGAGCAATAGTAACAACATTAATAGGAAAAAATACATATGGTGGAAGTACAATTACGCAACAATTAGTAAAAAATATAACAAAAGATGATGAATCATCAGGAATGGCAGGAATATTCAGAAAAGTAAAAGAATGGGCAAAAGCATATCAAGTAGAAAGAATGATATCAAAAGACCAAATACTAGAACTATACCTAAACATACTATTTGTTGGAGGAGAAGGAAACTTACATGGAGTAGAATTAGGTGCTGAATATTACTTTAATAAAAGTGCAAAAGATTTAAGCTTAGTAGAATGTGCGTATTTAGCGGGAATAAATAGCAGACCAACATATTATAACCCATACAAACTAGCATCTGATACAGACACAGAAGAAAAAAGAGCAGAAAGAATAAAATCAAAAATACTAACAGTATTAGCTAAAATGAAAGAATTAGGATATATAGAAAATGAAGAAGAATACAACCAAGCAGTAGAACAAGCAAATGCAGGGTTAAAGTTTGAAAAAGGATCAATAGCTAGTGGAAGTAATCATTCTTACCATACAGATGCAGTAATAGACCAAGTAATAAGACAGGTAATGGAAGATAAAGATATATCAAGAACATTAGCAGAGAACTATGTATATAGTAGTGGATTAACTATTTACTCAACTGTAGATCCTGAAATACAAGCAAGAGTAGAAGAAGAAACTAAAAAAGCACAATACATAAAACCAGGGCACGAAAAAAACAAAGATGGAACATTGCTAAATGAACAAACTCAAGCTGCGATGGTAATAATAGACAACAAAACAGGATATGTACTAGGAGTTTCAGGAGGATTAGGAGAAAAAGCAATATCAGGATTGAACAGAGGAACACAATCAGCAAGACAACCAGGTTCATCAATAAAGCCAATAGCAGATATAGCACCAGCATTACAAGAAAAAGTAATTACAACATCAACAATGTATACAGACGAGCTTACAGACTTTGGTGGAGGATATAAGCCAAAAAATGAAGAAAATTACTTAGGAAATATAAATATCAGAACAATACTTGCAAAATCACAAAACGTACCAGAAGTAAAAATAATGAGAGAATTAACACCAGGAAAATCAATTGATTATTTAAGAAACTTTGGAGTAACAACATTAACAAAATCAAGTGAAGTTGAAAGTAGCAAACCAAACGACGAACACTTATCACTTGCAATAGGTGGATTATCAGAAGGAATTAGTCCATTAGAAATGGCAGCAGCATATGCAGCAATTGCAAACAATGGAGAATATATAGAACCAACATTCTATACAAAAGTAGTAGACGCAAATGGAGATACAGTATTAACACCAACACAAGAAAAGAGAAGAGTTATATCAGAACAAAATGCATATATAACAAGTACTATAATGCAAGGAACAGTAAAAGCAGGTGGAACAGCACCATATTGTGCTATAACAGGAATGGATGTAGCAGCAAAAACAGGAACAACTGATGGACACAAAGATAGATGGCTATGTGGATTTACACCATACTATTCAGCAGCTTGTTGGTTTGGATATGACAGCCCAGAAGAAGTTGTACGAAGAGAATATTCAGCTAACCCAGCAGCATTAATTTGGAGTTCAGTAATGAAAGATATTCATAAAGGATTAGCATCTGCAACATTTACAAAACCAAATGGAATAGTAGAACAAAAAGTATGTTCATTAACAGGTGGATTGGCAACAGCAGGATGTCCATCATATACAGAAATATTTACAGCTGACAATTTGCCAGAAGAATGTCAAGGACATGGAAGTCAAGCTATATGTTCAGAAACAAATAAAATAGCAACAGAATATTGTTCACAATATGTAACAGTAACAAACAAGCCATATGGTGGACTGTTACCAAAAGAACAATTAAACTTGTGGAAACCAGTAAGCGGAGCAACTACTGCAGGTAGCGGAAAAGTAGAAGATACATGTAATGTTCATACAAAACCAAAAGAAGTAGAAAAACCACAAGAACAGCCAAAACCAAATACGTCAACAAATACAAATGAAAATACAACAAGTGGAAATACAACAGGAGGCAACTCAACAGGTGGAGGAACAACAGGTGGAAATACAACAGGAGGAAACTCTACAAGTGGCGGAACAACAGGTGGAGACAACACAGGTGGAAGTGGAACTGATGAAAATCCAGAAGAAGGAAAAGAATAAATAAAGGTTTGAAAATTGCCAAAAAGGACCGTCCCTTTTGGCAATTTCGAACAAGAAAAGGAGTAGATATGGATATATACTTATACAATACATTAACAAGAAGCAAAGATAAATTTATACCAATAGATGAGAAAGAAGTAAGAATGTATTCTTGTGGGCCAACAGTATATAAAGATGCAACAATTGGAAATATGAGAACAAATATATTTCAAGATGTTTTAAGAAGAGTATTACGCTATAACGGATATAAAATAAAACATGCAATGAATATAACAGATGTTGGTCACTTAGTTTCAGATGCTGATGAAGGCGAAGATAAGATGTTAAAATCTGCAAGGGAAGAACATAAATCACCATATGAAATTGCAGATTATTATACAAAATTATTTTTTAAAGACTTAGCAATGCTAAATATAGAAACACCAGAAATTGTATGTAAAGCAACAGACCATATCAAAGAAATGCTAGAATTTGTAAAAAAATTAGTAGAAAAAGATTTTGCGTATGAAACATCAACAGCAATATATTTTGATATATCAAAATTAGACAAATATCCAGTATTATCAAACTTAAATGTAGAAGAACAAAAAGCAGGAGCAAGAGTAGAAGTTGACCCAGAAAAGAGAAATCCATATGATTTTGCATTATGGATAAAAGCACCTGAAAACCATTTAATGAAATGGGATAGTCCTTGGGGACCAAGCTATCCAGGATGGCATATAGAATGTTCGGCAATGGGAAGAAAATATTTAGGAGAACAATTTGATATACATACAGGTGGAATTGACTTAATACCAACACATCACGAAAATGAAATAGCACAAAGCAAAGGAATTTGCGGAAAAATCCCAGCGAATTATTGGGTTCATGGAGAATATCTACTAATAGACAATGGAAAAATGTCAAAAAGTTTAGGAAATGTATACTTGATGAAGGATTTTGTCGAAAGAGGATACAACCCAATAGTATATAAGTTATTCAGTTATTCTTGCCATTACAGAAACAAACTAAACTTTACTTGGGACGGAATTGAGGCGGCATCAAAATCATTAGAAAGACTAAAAAATGGATATCAAATGCATATGCAAGGAAAAGATGAAATTGAAGACAAAACTGTTGAAGAATATGAAGAAAAATTCCATAAAGCAATAAATGACGACCTAAATATGCCATTAGCGATGGGAACAGTCTGGGAAGTTGTAAGAAACGAAAAGAAAAATCCAAAACTTGCTGAATTATTGATAAAATTTGATACAGTATTAGGACTAGAAATAGATAAAAAAGAAGAACAAGAAGAAATACCACAAGAAATTTTAGATTTAGTAGAACAAAGAAAACAAGCAAGAGAGAATAAAGATTGGACAAAATCAGATGAATTAAGAGACTTAATTCAAAACAAAGGATATGAGATAAAAGATAGCAAAGAAGGAACAGAAGTAAAAAGAAAATAGGAGTGTGAGAAAATGGCAGTATTATTACCAGGCGGATTAGGATATATAGGAAGCCATACAGCAGTAGAGTTGTTAAACGAAGGGAAAGAAGTTATCATTCTTGATAATTTTTCTAATAGTAAACCAGATGTAATCGAAAAAATTGAAAAAATATCAGGAAAGAAAATCAAATTTTATGAAGCGGATTATTTAGAAAGAGAAAAAGTAGAAAAAATATTTGAAGAAAACAAAATAGAAGCAGTAATCAATTTTGCAGGATATAAAGCAGTTGGAGAATCTGTAAAAGAACCACTAAAATATTATCATAATAATATAACAGGATGCCTAATATTACTAGAAACAATGAAAAAATATGGAGTTAAAAAATTCATATTTAGTTCATCAGCAACAGTATATGGAGATCCAGAAGTAGTGCCAATTACAGAAGAAACTAAAACTGGTGGAACAACAAATCCATATGGTACAACAAAATTGTTTATTGAACAAATATTAAAAGATGCATACAATGCAGACAATACATTAGATATATGTATTTTAAGATATTTTAATCCAATAGGGTCACATGAAAGTGGTTTAATAGGGGAAAATCCACAAGGAATTCCAAATAATTTAATGCCATATGTAGTTAGAGTCGCAAGTGGAGAATTAAAAGAATTATCAGTATTCGGAAATGACTACAACACACCAGACGGAACAGGGGTAAGAGACTACATACATGTAGTTGACTTAGCAAAAGGACATGTAAAAGCACTAAATAAATTAGATAAAGAACAAAAAGGACTATATATATATAATTTAGGAACAGGAAAAGGTACAAGTGTTTTAGATATAGTAAAAGCATTTGAAAAATCAACAGGAGAAAAAGTAGCATATAAAATAGTAGAAAGAAGATCTGGCGATATTGCTGAATGTTATGCCGATGCTTCAAAGGCAAAAAAAGAATTAGGTTGGGAAGCTACAAAGACAATAGAAGATATGTGTAGAGATTCTTGGAATTATATTAAAAACAAAAACGCAAAATAATATATGAAAAATCAGAAAATAGGGGGAAAATAAATGCTAGATTTAAAAGAAGAAATAGCTAAAACCATAGCAAAAGCAACAGACATAAAACAAGAAGAACTAAAAAGTTATATAGAAATGCCAAAAGACACAAAAAATGGAGACTATGCATTTCCTTGTTTTAGACTTGCAAAAGAATTAAAAAAAGCACCACCAGTAATAGCAAATGAAATAAAAGAAAAAATAGAAATAGATCCTGAAATAATAGAAAAAGTAGAAATAGCAGGAGGATACTTAAATTTTTATATTAATAAGCAAGTGATAACAAAAGAAGTACTAGAAAAAGTTGAGCAAGGAATTGGCTATGGAAACTTAGAAATAGGAAAAGACAAAAACATTGTAATAGACTATTCAGCACCAAATATTGCTAAGCCATTTCACATTGGGCATTTACGTTCAACTGTAATAGGTGGAGCATTATACAATATATACAAATATTTAGGATATAATGTAACTGGAATTAACCATTTAGGAGATTATGGAACTCAATTTGGAAAATTAATTGAAGGTTATAAAAAATGGGGAGAAGAGTACGATATAGATGCAAGACCAATTGAAGAATTAACAAAAATTTATATTAGAATAAACAATCTATGTAAAGAAGACGAATCAGTACTAGAAGAATGCAGAAATAATTTTAAAAAATTAGAAGATAAAGACCCATATTGTGTAGAATTATGGGAAAAATTCAGAAAAGTAAGCTTGCAAGAATTTCAAAAAGTGTATGACCTATTAGGAAGTAAATTTGATTCTTGGAATGGAGAAGCATTTTATGCAGATAAAATGCAAGAAGTAATCGACATACTAGAAAAGACAGGAAAAGTAGTAGAATCACAAGGAGCGAGAATAGTCGACTTAGAAGATAAAGGAATAAATACACCTTGTATAATAGAAAAAACAAATGGGTCAACAACTTATGCAACAAGAGATTTAGCAGCTATCTTATATAGAGCAAGAACATATGATTTTGACAAAGCATTATATGTTACATCATATGAACAAGTATTACACTTTAAACAAATATTTGAAGTAGCAAAATTATTAGGGCTAGATGAAAAATACACAAATGGATTAAAACACGTATCATTTGGAATGGTATTATTACCAACAGGAAAAATGTCAACAAGAGAAGGAAATATAGTAAAACTAGAAGATTTACTAAGCGAAGCGGTTCAAAGAGCTGAAAAAGTAATAGAAGAAAAAAATCCAGAACTTGAAGACAAAGAAGAAGTGGCAAAAAAAGTTGGAATTGGAGCAGTTATATTCAATGACTTAGCAAACAACAGGGTAAAAGACGAAATATTTGAATGGGATGCAATACTAAACTTCCAAGGGGAAACAGGACCATATATTCAATATACATATGTACGTACTAAGAGTGTAATTAAAAAAGCTGGAAAAGTACCTGAATTAAAAGAAGTAAATTTAGAACGTCTACAAGACGAATATTCACAAAATATTATAAAATTAATATACAACTTTGAAGATATTTTAGTACAAGTAACAAATAAAGAAGAGCCTTCAATACTTTCAAGATATTTAATTGATTTAGCAAAAGCATTTAGTAGTTTTTATAATGAAAATAAAATTATATGTGAAGACAAAGAACTACAAGATGCTAGAATATACTTAACATACAGTGTCGGACAAATTTTGAAAATGGGAGCTGAATTGCTTGGTATAGAAATGCCAAATAAAATGTAGAAAAAACTTGTAAAACAAATAATAAAGAAGTATAATAGAAATGCCAAAAAATAAAAAGAAAAGGGGAATAAAAATGGAAGAACAAAAAAATGAAAATGTAGAAAAAGTAAACAATGAAGTTAAGGCAGAAGTTAAAACAGAAAACAAGAAAAAAAGTAAAAAAGGATTAATAATTGCTATAATTGTAGTTGTTTTAGCAATAATAGTTGGAATATCACTATTTGTAGCATATCATGCTTCACAAGTTGCATTATTAGTAAGCGAAACAAATAAAATAACATCAATGGAAATACTAAAAGCAGATGGAACAGTAAACGAAAATGCTAAAATCGATATGGAGATAAAATCAAAAGGTTCATATGCAATAGTAGAACAAACACTAAAAGAATACTTAAATGAAACACTAGAAACAAGTAAAAAAGCACCAGAAATAATAAAAAGCGAAGATATAGAAAATTTAATGTCATTTGAAAATATCAAAAACGACGGACCAGAATTTACACAAACAAAAGCAAAAATTGCTGAAATGAGAAAAGCAGGAGAAGAATATATAGAACAATTATTATCATTATGTGATACAGAAAGATTTTTAACAGTGATTGAAGATAAAGGTGTAAGTGATTATTATAAAGAAGTATATAGAAAATTAGCAGTTGATGAAGAAACTGAAAAAGAATTAAATGAAACAAGAGAAAAAGGTGAAAAAGCCAAAAAACAAATAACAGCATCATTTGATTATATAGAAAGTTTGTTTAACTTCTTAAGTGAACACAAATCAGACTGGACAATAATGGGAAGCCAAATAATGTTCTATAATCAATCAGTATTAAACCAATATCAAGAATTAGTTTTAAACGTACCAGAAGAAATAGAATAAGGAGCAAACAAATGATAGACATACACACACATATACTACCAAACATAGATGATGGAGCAAGAAGCATAGAAGAAACATTCAACCTAATAAAAGAAGCAAAAAACGCAGGATTTGAAGCAATAGTATTAACATCACACTACAAAGAAGGTTATTACGAAACAGACACAAAAGAAAGAGAAGTGTGGGTAAATGCAATATATGAAAATTTAAAAGCAAAAAACATAGATGTAAAAATATATTTAGGAAACGAAATATATATGTCAGACAACATAATAAAACTACTAGAAGAAGCAAAAGCATCAACAATAAATGATACAAGTTATGTATTATTTGAACTACCACAAGATGAGGAACCAGAAAATCTATATGATAAAATATATGAAATGAAACAATGCAAAATAGTGCCAATATTAGCACATCCAGAAAGATATAAATTTGTACAAAAAGACCCAGACCTATTATATGAATTAATAGAAAACGGAGTTCTAATACAAGCAGACTACGGAAGCGTAATCGGAGAGTATGGCGAAAAACCACAAATAATAGTAGAAAAAATGCTACAAAATAATATGGTACATATGCTAGGAACAAACGCACATAGACAAAATACAATCTATTCTAAAATACCAGAGATATTAACTGAATTAAATGAAATAGTTGGAGAAGAAACATTAAAAGAATTAACAACAATAAACCCTAAATTAGTATTAGGAAATAAAAGAATAGAAATAAAAGAACCACATAAGATAGAATTAGAGCTAATGGAAAAATTAAAAATGCTAAAAGGGGAATCAATTAAAACCATTGTAAAAGAATTCTTACAAAGATAGGGACATTTGGGGGACGTTTCCTTTTGGACATTTTGTCCGTTTTGGGACATATCTAATATATATAAGGAGAAAAATTATGAGAAAGTATTTTGGAACAGACGGAATTAGAAGAATTGCAAATACAGAGCTAACACCAGAGTTAGTTTATAAAGTGGCAAAAGCAGGGGCATATGTTTTATCAAAGCATACAGACCACACGCCTACAATACTAATAGGAAGAGATACTCGTATTTCAGGAACGCTAATAGAAAGTGCAATGGTAGCAGGTTTTCTAAGCTATGGAGCAAATGTGAAATTGCTAGGAGTTATGCCAACACCAGCAGTGGCATATTTGACAAGAAAACTAAATGCTGATGCAAGTGTTGTTATATCAGCATCACACAACACATATGAATTTAATGGAATAAAATTCTTTAGTAATAAAGGAATGAAAATTTCAGATGATTTAGAAGAAGAAATTGAAGAAATAATGGATAGTGGCAAATTAGACGAATTAACAGCTGTAAATGACAAAATAGGAGTTTCAGAATATGCACTAGATTTATTAGATGAATATGTTTATTTTTTCAGAAAAAATTTTGATGATGACATAGAAAAATATAATACAGATGATTTTGTAGTAGGACTAGATACAGCAAATGGAGCAACATACAAAGTTGCAGAAAAAGTATTTAAAGCCTTAGGAATTAAATACAAAATTATAAACAATTCACCAGACGGTATAAATATAAATAACAATTGTGGTTCAACACATATGGAAGGATTAAGAAAATTTGTATTAGACAATAAATTAAACTTAGGTGTTGCATATGACGGTGATGGAGATAGATGTTTAGCAATAGATGAAAAAGGGGAATTAATTGACGGAGACAAATTACTTGCCATAATTTCACAAAGTCTAAGAAAAAAAGGAAAACTAAATAAAGATACAATAGTTGCAACAGTAATGAGCAATTTAGGATTAAACAAATATTCAAGAGACAATGGCTTAGAGCTATTACAAACAAAAGTAGGAGATAGATATGTTCTAGAGCAAATGTTAAAAGAAGGATTTAACCTAGGTGGAGAGCAATCAGGACATGTAATTTTATTAGACTACAATCCAACAGGAGATGGAATATTAACATCATTAATGTTAATAAAAGCCATATTAGAAGAAAATAAAAAAGCATCAGAATTATCAAGTATAATAAAACTATATCCGCAAATATTAATAAACGCAAAAGTAAGCTCAGACAAAAAATATGATTATGAAGAAGATAGCGAAATAAAAGAAGCAATAGACAAATTAGAAAGAGAATTTGCAGGAAATGGAAGAGTTCTAATAAGACCGTCAGGGACAGAACCATTAGTAAGAGTTATGATTGAGGGAGAAGACCAAGAATATATAACAAAGAAAGCCCAAGAAATTGCGAATTTAATCGAAGAAAAGCTAAAATAATTCCCAAGCTAAATAATGCTGTAACAAAAATGTAACATAAAAGTAATATAAGAAACATTGAAGTAAAAAAGTATTAGTGTTATGATAAAGTAGAAATACATAAGAAAATGGAGGGGAAAATATGTTTATTTTCGATATATCAAATCCACTAACACTAATATTGATGCTAGCCGCAACAGTACTAATGATATTTTTATCACAAGAAATTAAAAAAAGTATGATAGGGGCAGTTACATTATTTGCATATTTAATTATATTAATTGTACATGTAGTACAACTAGTAACATTACCAGCAGAATTTAGATATCTGGTATCAACATTATCAAGATGCTTAGTTATCGACTTTGTATTTATTCTAGTAACATTTTTCTCATATTTATGGGTAGATGATATAGAAGCAAAAGCTTTGGGTAAAAAAAGTGTAGATAATACATTAGACTGGTTTTGGAAGAAAATATAAGGAATTGTATAATAAAGAGTTTGGTAGAAATATCAAACTTTTTTTATAATTTTATACATAAAAAGCCAAGCTTTGAATATATATAAATATAATAGACTAAAGATGCAAGGAGAAAAATATGTTCAAAGTTACAGTACTAAAAGCCAAAGATATTGCCAAGATTTTTGCAGGAATCAGCTTAACCATACTAATGATATTACTATTTAGCAAAAATTTTGGAAAAACATCAGAAAAAACTGAGTTGGAAAATTTAGAAATAAACTTAAACTCTATAACAAAGCACAGTATGGTAAACTGTATGGACCAAGTAATACCAACAATGTCAAAATTGAACGAAGAATATAGGCAAATAGCAAAAGAAGATGAAGAAGAAGGAAACATTTTACAAGCAATGCTAAAAACTCAAATATCATCAATAAAAGGAATGGAACAAATAGAATTAAAAGCTCAAAAAGCAGAACAAGAAAATACAGAAGATAATAAAAATGAAGAAAAACAAGAAAAAATAGAACTGGCAAAAACAGGAGTGCAAACACAAGTTATAACAAATAATCCGATAAGTGAAAATGCAAATGTACAGTATGAAAATGTAAAAATAAAAAATCAAACAAAGTATACATTAACAGAAGACATATTAAATCCAGATATAACAATAGAAAATAAAAATATTTTATTATTTCATACACACAGCTGTGAAAGCTACACACCAAGCGAGAAATACCCATATACACAAACTGGGAACTTCAGAACAACAGACTTAAACTTCACAGTAACAAGATTAGGTACAGAGTTGGAAAATCATTTAAAAGAATATAATTATAATGTAGTACATAGCACAGATTATCACGACTATCCAGCATATAATGGATCATATACACGTTCACTTGCAACAGTGGAAAATATGCTAAAAACAACTCCTTCAGATATAATAATAGATATACATAGAGACGCAATTGGTTCAAGACCTGATTATGCACCAACAGTAAGAATTGGAGAAACAGAAGTAGCTGCACAAATGATGTTTGTTATAGGTACAAATGAAGGTGGACTTTGGCACCCAAATTGGCAACAAAATTTGAAATTTGCGGTTAAAATTCAACAAAAGGCAGAAGAGATGTACCCAGGTTTGTTTAAACCGATAATGTTAACAACATCTAGATATAATCAGCATGCTGGCAAATTTGCTAGTATTATTGAAGTAGGTTCAACTGGGAATACGCTAGATCAGTGCTTGAATAGTATGAAATATTTGGCTAAAGTAATGGATGAAGTTTTGAAGAATTGAATTATACAAAGTTGAGGACTGTTTATTATAAAGCAGTTCTTTAAATTTGTTACTGGTTAATGATTTGGAAGAGTTTGGTGGGACAATAGGGCAAATTTTAGCTTTTATTTTGTTCATTCCATTTGATAAGAATTTGTATGTTTATAAAAAAAGGAGCTTTCACTCAGGCTCAAGTAATTATTTTATTTTTGAATAAATTATGGATGTGCCCTGAAATAAGTTTAGAAATTCTTCAATTATTTTATGGAAAGAGTTCGTGCTGTGACACGGAAGGGAGCCATAAAATAATTTTAGAATTTCTTTGCTTATGTAAGAAACCGAAGAATTTATGAAAAAATAAAATAATTACTTGCCCGCGAACATTACTTTTTTTATAAACTTACATATTCTATATCTCATTACATTCAAACCATAAAAGCTAAAATTTGCCCTATTGTCCCACCAAACTCTTCTATACCATTAACTAGTAACTTTAATTTTGCAAAAATAAGCTTGAAATCTTGAACTGAATTATATATAATGTAACCAGAAAAAGAAAAGAAAGCGAGGCGTAAGAGAAATGGCAGAAATAAAATTAAATTTAAAAAACACAGGGATAACACAAAAATCAATAATGGCATACAAAGAAAAAATAAAAAGCATACACGAAGACTTACACTCAAGAGCAGACGATGAAAAAGACTTCGTAGGATGGTTAGACTTACCAGTAAACTATGACAAAGAAGAATTTAAAAGAATAAAAAAAGCAGCAAAAAAAATAAAAAAAGAATCAGATATACTAGTAGTAATAGGAATAGGAGGTTCATACTTAGGAGCAAGAGCAGTAATAGAAGGGTTAACAAGCTCATTTAGCGATATGCTACCAGCAAAACAAAGAAAAAATCCACAAATTCTATATGTAGGAAACAACCTAAGTCCAAACTACATAAATGAACTAATAGAATACATAGGAGACAAAGACTTTTCAATAAATGTAATATCAAAATCAGGAACAACAACAGAACCAGCAATTGCATTCAGAATATTTAGAGAAATACTAGAAAACAAATATGGAATAGACGAAGCAAGAAGCAGAATATATGCAACAACAGACAAAGAAAAAGGAGCACTAAAAACACTAGCACAAAAAGAAGGATATGAGCAATTTGTAGTGCCAGACAATGTAGGTGGAAGATACTCAGTGCTAACAGCAGTAGGTTTATTGCCAATAGCAACAGCTGGAATAAACATAGACGAATTAATGGAAGGTGCAAGAATAGCAAGAGAAAGATACAATGACCCAGAGCTAAAATACAACGAATGCTATCAATATGCAGTAGCAAGAAATATCTTATACAAAAAGCGCAAAGATATCGAAATACTAGTAAATTACGAACCAAAAATGCACTACTTTACAGAATGGTGGAAACAACTATATGGAGAAAGCGAAGGAAAAGAACACAAAGGAATATTCCCAGCAGGAGTAGACAACACAACAGACTTGCACTCAATGGGACAATACATACAAGAAGGAAGAAGAAATCTATTTGAAACAGTAATAGAAGTAAAAGAAACAAACACAGACATAAAAATCAACCCAGATGACGACAATTTAGACGGATTAAACTACCTAAGTGGAAAAACGCTAGATTACGTAAATAAAAAAGCGATGGAAGGAACAATACAAGCACACGTAACAGGAGAAGTACCAAACATCAAAATAACCATGAACGAGCTAGATGAAAAAAATATAGGAGAACTAATATATTTCTTCGAAAAAGCATGTGCAGTATCAGGAAATATACTAGGAATAAACCCGTTTAACCAACCAGGAGTAGAAGAATACAAGAAAAACATGTTCAAACTACTAAAAAAACCAGGATATTAATGATTTTTGGTGTTTTTGGGGACAGACCTTAAAAACACCAAAAACACCCAAAAGGAGCAGAAAATGATTTACAAAGAAACGTTTAAAACAGGACTAAAAGATATAGGAAAAGACAATACTATAAAAAACAGAGCAATATTAGAAATATTAGAAAATGTAGGAGCATATCACTCTGACAAAGTAAAATTTGGAGCAAACGAAACTCAAACAAACAGAAAAGGTTGGGTATTACTTGACTGGAACTTACAAGTAATAAAAAGACCAAAATACGGACAAAAGTTAGCAGTAAACACTTGGGGAAGAGATGTGAAAAAATTCTTTACCTTTCGTGATTTTGAAATATATGACGAAGACCAAAATTTATGTGCAATAGCAACATCGAAATGGGCTTTAATTGACATAGATGAAAGAAAAATGGTCAGACTAACAGAAGAGATTATGAATAGATATGAACCAGAAGAAAAAAGTGTATTTTCTGAAGAAAAATTGGGTAAACTAGAAGTACCAACTGACTTTTTAGCAAGTATAGAATATGAAGTAATCAGAAAAGATATTGATGTTAATAAACATATGCACAATTTATATTATTTAGATTTAGCATATGAAGCCATGCCAGAAGAAGTATATGAGCAAAGACCATTTGATAATGTTAGAATTACTTACAAGAAAGAAATAAAATTGCGGAGATAAAATCAAATGTAAATACACTTATAAAGACAGCAAACATATTATAGTAATAATGAGCGAAGATGAAAAAAATATACATTCAATAATAGAAATAAGCTAAAATTGCTAATGATAACCTGCCAAGAGGGACGGATTTTAATGGCAGGCTTCTGCCAAAAAGGTCCGTCCCTCTTGGCAGGTTGGCAGGAATTTTAAAAATTTTGAAAAAATTGTTGAATTTTGTTGTTAGAATGTGCTATAATAAGGGCTGGTTTTAAAAAGGGAGGATATGTATAATGAAAACTAAATTAAGAAAAACAAAAATAGTAGGAACAATAGGACCTGCAAGTCAAAGTGAAGAAATGTTGACAAAGCTAGTAAATGCTGGGTTAAACGTAACAAGAATTAACTTTTCTCATGGTGGATATGAAGAAAATGGAGAAAAAATTGAAACAATAAAAGCTGTAAGAGAAAAATTAAACAAACCAGTAGCATTACTATTAGATACTAAAGGACCTGAAATTAGAACAGGTGTATTAGAGACAGGAAACGAAAAAGTAACAATAAACGAAGGTCAAGAATTTACATTTGTAAATGATGATATAATTGGAAACAATGAAAGAACAAGTATAAGCTACAAAGAATTATACAAAGATGTTCAAGTTGGTTCAACATTATTAGTAGATGATGGAGCAATTGAATTTGAAATAACAAAAATAGACGGAAAAGACATTGTATGTAAAGCTTTAAATACAGGAAGATTAGGAAGTAGAAAAACAATGAATGTTCCTGGTGTTAAGTTAGAATTACCAGCATTAACACAAAAAGACGTTGATGATATAACAGAAGGAATTAAAAGAGGATTTGATTATATAGCAGCTTCATTTGTAAGAAAAGAAGCAGACGTTAAAGCTTTAAGAGATTTATTAGACTCAAACGGTGGAGAAAGAGTAAAAATAATTTCTAAAATAGAAAACCAAGAAGGAATAGACAATTTTGAAGAAATTTTGGCAGCATCTGACGGAATAATGGTAGCACGTGGAGATATGGGTGTTGAAATACCAATGGAACAAGTTCCAATTGTACAAAAACACTTTATAAAAAGATGTAACGAAGTTGGAAAACCAGTAATAACAGCAACACAAATGTTAGAATCAATGACACAAAACCCAAGACCAACAAGAGCAGAAGTAAGTGACGTTGCAAACGCAGTATATGACATAACAGGAGCTATAATGCTATCAGGAGAATGTGCAATGGGAAAATACCCAGTAGAATGTGTTGAAGCAATGAACAAAATATCAACAGCAATAGAAGGAAGTATAAACTACGGTAAAAGATTTGACAAAAAATCAACAGGAAAATATGTAGAAAAAGATTTAGAAAGCGCAATTGCATATTCAACATGCGTAACAGCAAAACACATTGATGCAGATGCAATAGTGGCATACACACACAAAGGTGATTCTATAAGAAAATTAGCAGGATTAGGAGCAGGATGCCCAATATTTGCTATAACAGATGATGAAAAAACATATCATCAATTATCAGTATCATTCAATGTAACTCCAGTTCTATGCAAAGGAGAAACTACAATTGAAAATACAATAACAAAAGGAATTGAAAAATTAAAAGCAGAAGGAATTTTAGAAGCAGGAGATACAGTTGTTTTATCAGGTGGAGCAAAAATACTACCAACAGACGGAGAAAATAAAGTAATAGGTGGTTATGTAAGAATATAACCCTAAATATAAGAAAGCAAGATTTTGAAAGAGCAAAATTTTGCTTTCTTTTTTACAAACAAAAAGCATACATAAAAGTTTCCATAAAATTGAAGAAATTCATTAAAAATCCCTTACAAAGTTTAAATAATGTAATATAATGTTGTGTGTAAAAATGTAGCTTTGAGTACACCACGAAAAAAAAGCATATGAAAATATAACAGACCAAAATACAAGTGTAATATTGATGACAGATGGATTACCAAGTAGATACATCAAAGATAATGAACAATGTTCAGACCAAATGGGTGATGGTTCTTCATATACTAGAGACACAAAGATAGCAGCAGATAAAGCAATAGCAAGAGCAGAAAAAATAAAAACAGAAAAAGGTGCAAAAATATACTCAATAGGATTTGGACTAGATAAAATTAGAGGAACAGCATATGACAGAAAAACAAACTATCAACATGCAAAAGAAATAGTCCAAGCCATTGCAAGTCCAACAGAACAATATTCAGACGGAACTGAAAAGAAATATTGGTTTGATACAGTCGATGCAGAAGCACTAACAAATGCATTCTCAACTATATACAATTCAGTAGTATCAGAAGCAGACGGAGAACCAATAGAAATACAAACAACAGAAGGAAATATGCATATAGAAGATGGATTTGAAGCTGGTCAAAATGTAGAAATTTACACAGGAACATACACAAAAGGAACATCAACACCAAAAGCAACATATTCTTGGAACGAATTCATATCATTAGACTATGTACGAGAAAACGAAGACGGAACAATAACATTCAACCTAACACAATATATGAAAGACAACAACATAGCAGCAAATGAAAAAATAACAATAAGATTTGTAGACCCACAAAAAGCAAACGTAAAAATGAAATCAGCTAGATTAATGTCATTAGTAATGGATGCAACAGAAGAAGCAGAATCAGAAGAAGACATAGCAGAATATGAAGAAAAAATAGAAACAGCTGAAAAAGCAAAAACAACACCAGTAAACGAAGACAGCAAACCAGCAACAACAGAAACAACAAACAACAACACAGGAGTAGGAACAGAAAACACAAAACCAAGCACAGACAATAAAGAAAATGACAGCGAGGAAATCAAAGACAAAGAAAACACTACTACTACAGAAAAACCAGTAGAAACTACAAATACTACAACAGAAGAAACTATCAAAAACAATCAAAATAGCGAAACAGACAATACAACTTCTAGTGTAAATGAATAATAATATTCACAAACATTAAGTAGTAGAAAGATAGAAAGAGTACCAAACCTACTCTTTCTATTTTAAATTATAAAGCAGGGGGAAGCAAAATGGGAAAACATGCAGTAGAAAGGCATGAAGGAAGAAAAAGAACTACAAAAAGAAAACAACAGCGTGGAACTAAATTAAAAAGTGTAACAATAAGTTTTATACTATTACTTTGTATCATAGTAGGAGTATCAATTAGTCTTTTAGCTTCAAGCGACAAAAGAAGAGTTGAAGAAACAGCAAATAACTTTTTTACATCAATCAAAGAAAACAATGAAGAAGAAGCAAATAAATATATAGACTATGGAGAATTACTTCGCAGTATAGACGATATTTTTACTAGTAGAGATAATGAAGAAGTAAAAAATGTGGAAAAAGAATTATTCAAAAACATAGAATGGAAAATCGAAAATATAGAAGTAGAAAAAGAAACAGCAACAGCAGTTGTAGAAGTAAAAAATAAAGACTTTAAATATGTAATAACAAGATGGATGAAAGAAATTGTAGTTTCAAAATCTGTACAAAAAGAAATCACTAATGAGCTATTACTACAAAAATTAGAAAAATCTCTTAAAGAAGAGACAGCAATGAAAACAGAAATAAAGAAAATAACACTAAATAAAATAGAAGAACAGTGGAAAATACAAGTTGACGAAGAATTAAGAGATTTAGTCTATCCAGGAATAGATAGTGTAATTACAGGTTTAAGTACAAAATAATATAACAAAAAAGAAAGATTTTAAAAAATCTTTCTTTTATCATATATATATTAAATTAAATTCTAAACAAATACATTTACAATGGTTAATAAAGCTAAATATAATAAAGTTTTTACAGAGATACGAAATGTAGCTCTTGAAGCTTTCTTTATAACCATTAATTTATGATCTTTTCTTACTGTTAGTGCTAAACTATTTGGCACTGGTACATATTCCTTAGTATTCATAATAATCAACTCCTTAGTCTTGTGTAAATTAAAAAAATTAAGCTTTTGTATTAAAAATTTCATCTCTTATAAATTAAGTATAAAACAAAATATTACAAATGTCAACACTTTTTGTAATAAAAATGTAATAAAAATGTAATGTTTGTTATAAAAATGTAAAAAACAAGACAAAAATACAAAAACTTTATAATAATCATTTACATTGTAGTTAAAATAATATATAATAAAAAGGCCTTAGTAATTAGGTAAAACTAATGAGAGGAGGTATTTGTACAAATGACTAGTTACAGTTTGATATGGTTGTTAATGCAAGAAATTGAAAAATTGAACGCAGAAATACAATCATTACAGAACAAACTAGATAAAGAGTAATCTTTATTGAGGTGGGGGAAAACGTTACATAACCCCACTTTATTTTTTGGCATAAAAAAAGTATGTGTCGTTACCCACATACTGGTATTCGCTTAATGACTAGTTACATCACTTATAAGCTACATTTATTATAGCATATGATCATATTTTATGCAAGTGTTTTTTTAGTAATTTATAAAAACTTGTTTCAATTAAGCAAAATGTAGACTTTTTTTGTTCAATATGATATACTGTACACATCAAAAAAGAAAGGAAAAGAGATAAATGTCAAAACCAATAGTAGCAATCATAGGAAAGCCAAATGTAGGAAAGTCAACCTTTTTCAATTACTTAGCAGGAACAAGAATATCAATAGTACAAGATACACCAGGAGTTACAAGAGACAGAATATATGCAGAAACAAATTGGAGAGGTAGAAACTTTACATTAATAGATACAGGCGGAATAGAGCCAGATTCAGAAGATATCATATTATCACAAATGAGAGAACAAGCAAATTTAGCAATAGCAATGGCTGATGTAATAATATTTGTAACAGATATAAGACAAGGAGTAACAGCAGCAGACCAAGAAATTGCGCTTATGTTGAAGAAATCTGGTAAAAAGATAGTATTAGTGTGTAACAAAGCAGACAATTTTGAAAAAGATAGAGAAGAAATATATGAATTTTACAACTTAGGAATAGGAGAACCGTTTCCAATTTCAGCAACAAATGCTCTAGGAATAGGCGATGTTTTAGATGAAATATATGAAGGCTTCCCACCAAAAACTGAAGGAGAAGATGATGAAACAGAAATAAAAGTTGCAGTAATAGGAAAACCAAATGTAGGTAAATCATCATTAATAAATAAAATCCTAGGAGAGAACAGAACAATAGTAAGCGATATTGCTGGAACGACTAGAGACGCAATAGATACAAAATTTGAAAACGAAACAGGGAAATATGTATTAATAGATACTGCAGGAATAAGGAGAAAAAGCAAAGTAAAAGAATCAATAGAGAAATTCAGTATAATGAGAACTTTGTTAGCAGTTGAAAGAGCAGATGTATGCCTAATGATGATAGATGCAACGCAAGGTGTAACAGACCAAGATGCAAAAATTGCAGGTGAAGCACACGAAGCTGGAAAAGGTGTAATAATTGTTGTAAATAAATGGGACGCAGTTGAAAAAGAGACTGGAACATTAGAACAATACAAGAAAGAAGTATATGAAAAATTAAAATATTTATCATATGCACCAATAATATTTATATCAGCAAAGACAGGTCAAAGAGTTAATAAATTGTTTGATTTAATAAACCATGTAGCAGAACAAAATTCATTAAGAATATCAACATCAGTATTAAATCAAGTAATAAATGAAGCAATTGCAATAGTTCAACCACCAACAGATAAAGGAAAAAGACTAAAAATATTCTATGGAACACAAGCATCAACAAGACCACCAACATTCGTAATATTTGTAAATAGCAAAGAATTATTCCATTTTTCTTATGAAAGATATTTGGTTAATCAAATAAGAAAAGAATTTGGATTAGAAGGAACACCAGTAAGGATAATAGCGAGAGAAAAAACAGATAAAGAAGTTGAAAAAGGAGGATTTTAAATGTTTGTATATATAGTAATGGCAATAATAGCCTATTTAATAGGAAGTATAAATTTTTCTGTAATTTTAAGCAAAAAAATGGCAGGATTTGATATAAGAGAAAAAGGAAGTGGAAATGCAGGTTCAACAAATATGTTAAGAAGTGTTGGAAAAAAAGCAGCAGCATTAACACTTGTATGTGATATCCTAAAAGGAGTTGTTTCAATTTTAATTGCAATGATTTTAGGAAATATAATTCAAAATTTAGATAAAGAATTATTAGTACAAATTGCGGGAATAGCAGTAGTTGTAGGACATACATTCCCAATATTCTTTGGATTTAAAGGTGGAAAAGGAGTTGCAACATCACTTGGAGTATTAATTTTAAGTAACTGGCAAATAGGACTAATTTGCTTAGTATTTGCATTAGTATTAATGGCTTTAACAAGAATGGTATCTTTAGGTTCTTGTGCAGCAGCGGTACTATTCCCAGTATTAACACTATTTATAAATGAAAATTACACAGTTTTATCAGAAGGAAAGAACGGAAATGTTTATTTTATTTATAGTGTAATATTAGCAATTATCGTGTTATATAATCATAGAAGCAATATAAAAAGAATTTTAAATGGAACAGAAAACAAGTTAAGTTTCAAAAAATAGAGAATAGGAGAAAGTTCAAATGAAAAATATAGCAATTATTGGAAGTGGAAGCTGGGGAGTGGCTTTAGCAATACATTTAGCAAATAACCATAATAATGTAAAATTATGGTCGTTTAATGAAGAAGAAAAAAGATTAATAAACGAAGAAAGAAAATGTAAATTTTTACCTAATGCAGTAATACCAGGAAATGTAGAATGTTTTTGTGACTTTGAAGAAGTAATAAAAGATGCAGACTATATATTACATGTAACACCATCAAAATTCACAAGAGAAACATTCAAAAAATACAAACAATATGTAGGAAACAAACCAGTTATAATATGCTCAAAAGGATTTGAAAAAGAAACACTAAAAACATTAGATGAAGTAATATTAGATGAATTACCAACAGCAAGGGTTGGAGCATTAAGCGGACCTAGTCATGCAGAAGAAGTATCAATTGCAGTTCCAACAGTACTAGTAATGGCATCAAAAGAAGACGAAGTAATAGACTTAGTACAAGAAACATTTATGTCAGAAACAATGAGGATATATACATCAAAAGATGTAAAAGGAGTTGAACTAGGTGGAGCACTAAAAAACATAATAGCTTTTTGTGCAGGAGTTGCAGCAGGAATAGGTCTAGGAGATAATAGCTTTGCAGGATTAATAACAAGAGGATTAGGAGAAATTGCAAGACTAGGAGTAGAATTAGGTGGACAAAAAGAAACATTCTATGGATTAAGTGGATTAGGAGACTTAATAGTAACTTGTCTTAGTGAGCATAGCAGAAATAGAAAAGCAGGAAAATTAATTGGTCAAGGAAAAAGTTTAGAAGAAACAAGAAAAGAAGTTGGTATGGTAATTGAAAGTATAGATAATATTGATGTGGCCTATGAATTAGGAAAACAAAAAAATGCATATATGCCAATAATTGAAACAGTATATAATGTTATTTACAATGGTTTAGACCCACAAGAAGCTGTAAAGGATTTAATGACAAGAGACAAAAAAAGTGAATAATTTTGAGAATATTTAACAATAATAAGAACAATAAAATGCATTTTTTTATAAAATATAGATAGTATATTTTATAAAACAGGAAAGAAGGAAAAGAAATATGGATTTTTTTGATAAAATAGGAAAAAAAGCTTCAGAAGCATATAAGATGACAGCTGATAAAACAGGGAGATTAGCAAAAGAAACAAAACTAAAATTAAAAATGGGCGAACTAAAAGCACAAATAAATGACGTGTATGAAGAAATAGGAAAAAGAGTATATGAAAATCATATAAGAGAAAATGATGAAAATGCAGAGCAAGAAATTGAAGAAAAATGTGTGAAAATTGATGTTCTTAGTGATGAAATAGAAAGTTTGTTAAAAGAGTGTATGGAATTAAATAATAAGAAACAATGTCAACAATGCCATACAGAAATAGAAAAAGAAGCAAAATTCTGTAAACATTGTGGGGCAAAACAAGAAGAACCAGAAAAAGAACCTGAAATAGTGGAGCTTCAAGTAGTAGAAACAGTCGAAGTTATAGAACAACCAGAGAGAGTTGAGCAAAAAAAAGATGAAAATACAGAAAAAGCTTTAGAAAATAAAGATGAAAGAAATATAGAAAATAACTTAGAAGAAACTGTGGCAGTGGAATCAGACGTAGAAATCAACAGAAAAAACACAGAAAAAGAAAACGAAAATTTAGAAAAAACAGTAGAAATTGAATCAAATGTAGAACTAGAAGAAAAACAAGACTAAGAACTAAAAAATAAAACAAAATAAGGCGGAGAAATCCGCCTTAAACTATATAAAAGGAGAAATAGTAAAGTGAAATTAGTAGTACAAAGAGTAAAAAATGCACAAGTAGAAGTAGAACAAAAAATAGTAGGAAAAATAGAACACGGATTTTTAGTTTTACTTGGAGTAACACATAACGACACAAAAGAAAAAGCAGACTATTTAGTAAAAAAACTATGTAATTTAAGAGTATTTTCAGATGAAAACGATAAAATGAACTTAAGTATAAAAGATGTAAAAGGTGAACTGCTTATAGTTTCACAATTTACTTTATATGCAAATTGTCAAGACGGAAACAGACCATCATTCACAAATGCTGCAAAACCTGAACAAGCAAATGAATTATACGAATACTTTTGTCAAAAATGTGAAGATAATGGAATAAAGGTAGAAGAAGGAATTTTTGGAGCAGATATGAAAGTTAGTCTACTAAATGATGGACCAGTAACAATAATATTGGAAAAAGAATAAAAATTGCCATCAAGGACCGTCCCCTTTGGCAATTTTTAATATGGAAATCGTTCAAATAAATATTTTATAACGTCATCAGTATTTTCAGAAGTGATTTGGATGAATATATCTTTATCTAAACAAATCCACATAGATAAATTGAAGTCGTCAGAGTTATCGCTATATGCTCCGATTAGATCGGCTAATTCTACTGGGTTTTTATATTCTTTTTCCCACTTCAAGTGGTTTTCAATTTCTAAATTTGTGTTATAAAAACTGCTTAGAAATCTATTCAGTTCTCCTTTTTTCTTACTATATAAGTTTATTTTGGCTACCATTTTTATCTCCTTTTTCTTAGTATTTATAATAAATAAAATTTTATACTAAGAATAAAGTAAAATAAAAATGTAAATACTAGAAAAAAGAGAAAATGGAGGTCAAAGAGATTGAAAAAGTTCAAAAAAATATCATATCTAGTATTAATAATCATAATAGCGATATTACTAATAGTAATATACTCAACAATATCAGCAGGAAATAGCAAAAATGACAAAAGCAAAGTATTAGCAGAAGTTGAATTCCTAGAAATGAAACTCGAAACAATGCTAAATCAAATGAACAACATAGAAACAAGAAATTATGACGTAAGTGTAAGTGAAATATCAAAACAAAAACAAAAACAATCAGAACAAAGCGGTGGAACATCAGAAGCAGAAAGTTCAGAAGAAGGAGCAAGTGGTGGAGGGAGTTCAAAGCAAGAGAGCTCAAAAGAAGGAGACTCAAGTAATGGAGAGCAAGGAAGCGACACAAAAAAACAAGAGAGCAGTAGCTCTGGAAATTCACAAAGCTCGGAAACAAGCAAAAAATTTGAGTTAGAGCCAATAGGAGTATTAAGCACAACACAAGAGGTAAAATGGGAAAACATAAAAAATGAAATTGAAATTCTATATTCTTCAATTCCAACAATTACATTAGACTTATACCAATTAAACGTTTCCCAAGAAGATGTTTTAGGATTTAACAAAGAATTTGACACACTAACAACAATAGTAAAAAGCGAAAATAAGGAAGAAGCACTAGCTTCATTATCTAAGCTTTATGAATATATTCCGAAATTTTTACAAAATGCAACAGATGATGAAGTAGATAAAGTTATAGCAGATACAAAAAATGATATATTCAAAGCATATTCAAAACTTGACTCAAAAAATTGGGGAGAGATTGGAAAAGATACCAAACAAGCAGTTGACAAATTTTCTAAACTATTATCAAGCACAAATGTAGAGCAAAACAAACAATATAAAATAAGCAAAATTTTTGTTATGATAAACGAATTACAAAATGCAGTTGAAGTAGAAGATGAATCAGTTTTTTTAATAAAATATAAAAATATACTGGAAGAAATCAATAATATATGATAAAATATAAAGTAGAGTAAATTAAATAGTCGCTGGTAAATTCCGAAAGGAACTACGAGAGGAAAGTCCGGGCTCCATAGAGCAAAGATGCTAGATAACGTCTAGTGAGGGTGACCTTAAGGAAAGTGCAACAGAAAATAACCGCCGAGAGGTAAGGGTGAAAAGGCGAGGTAAGAGCTCACCGCTGTTATAGTGATATAACAGGTCAGTGTAAACCCCATCTGGAGCAACACCTAAGAAAGAAGATTAAGCCTGCTCGGCAACTTCTTGAATTGCGTGGCTTGAAGTATATAGCAATATATACTCTAGATAAATGACTATTTTAAAAGACAGAACCCGGCTTACAGATTTACTCTATATAAATTAAATACAATTCAAAATTGATATATTAGATATATCAATTTTTTATGTTTTAATGTCAAATAATGTTGATAAAAAGCAAGATTTAGTATATAATGATAGCAATTAATGAAACAAAAGAAATAATAAACAAAGGAAGATAATAATGAATGAAGAAATAACGAAAGCAAGAAAGCAGAACCTAAAGCTATACTCAATGTATAGAACTATATCTTTAGACTTAATTTTTTACTATGCAATAGAGTATTTATTCTTAACAGAAGTAAAACGCCTAAATCCGTCTAGTGTAGTATTAGGAAGTGCATTCTATGCAACATTTATGGTAATATTACAAATCCCAGCAAGTGTAGTAGTAGACAGAGTAGGAACAAAAAGATGTACAATAATAGCAAATATATTTAATATGATATTTATACTTCTAGTACTAAACACATCAAATTTACAAACACTCATATTAGCACAATTTGTAAGTGCATTATGTTTCTCGTTAAAAAACGTATCAGATAAAGCATTAATACAATATACGATTCCAGAAACGAGAAAAAAAGGAGAAATATTTTCAAAGCTAGAAGGAGAAGGAACAAAAAACTACTATATAATAAATGCAATAACATCATTACTATCAGGATTTTTATACTTAGTAAATCCATATATGCCAATGATATGTTCTTTTCTATTTGCAGCATTAGCAACATTTATATCATTAGGATTTGTTGACATACAAAAACTAAAACACGAAAAAATGGAGAAGAAAAAAACTACAGAATACTTCTTAGAACTAAAAGATGTTTTAAAATTTATTATAAATTCCCAAAGATTAAGAAGTTTATTCTTGTATAGTGGAATATGTTGGGGAATATACAACTTAGTAAATACATATAGAAGCAGTTTGTTAGTAGATATAAATGTGCCACCAGAACTTATTACAGCAATAGCGGCAATAGCAGGAGTTGCATCAGCAATTGGGTCGAAACAACAACTAAAAATACATAAAAGATTTAGAAATCAATCGTTAAGTTTACTTTTAATAATGCTAACATCAGGGACTATAATTGCAGGAATTGTAGGAGTGTTAAACTTTTCATATACTATGTCAATTACAATAGTAACAATATGTTTTATAGCTATCAACTTCGCAAAAGGAGTATATGAAGTACTAACAAGCAGATATTTAAGCAACTTTACAACAGAAAAAGAATTGACACAAATATATGCAATAGATGAAACTTGTAGAAATGGATTAAGAGCTATATTAGGATTTTTAGGTTCATACTTACTAGAAATAACAAGTGCAGCAAACTCACTTATTTTAATAGGAATAATGTTAGTAATTATAACTTGTAGTCTAATTAGCTACATGAAAACAAGATTAGGATTAAAACCAGACGAATATTCAGAAAGTGAAATAAGAATAAAAAGGATGTAAAATAGGGGGACTATAAAATGTATGAAAGAAGTGCAATTGTATTAGAAAGATGTTTTGAAAAACTTTTTAAATTCAATCAAGAAATAAACTTAAAAACAAATTACATAAACTTTAGTGAAATTGTAGAACAAATAAAAGAATATCAAAAAACATCAATCGAAGAAGAAAATGTGATTGGAAAATTTGATGAAATAGCAGAGAAAATAGAGGGAATTCAAAAACAACAAATAAAAATTTCAGAGGTAAACTTACAACTAGAAACAGAAAGGAATCAACTTTTTAATGATTTAGGAGAAAATCCAAACGCATTAGATAGCAAATTAAACTCTATAGAGAGAACACTAAATGAAAACAATGAAACACTAAGAAAATTGAGAAGTGAATATGTAGAAGCATTAGTAATATTTACAGAAAGACAAAAAGAAAGAAATAAATATTCGAGACTAAGAAGAAAAGTTGAAGCAGATCATATAAATAATATAAAAAATGCAAACAAAGAATTTGAAAAAATAGACATAAAAGATGTTCAAGCTTTAAAAAAATATATAAATGTTGAAAAAGAACAATACAAAGAAAAAATAGTTAACACAATGATTAAAAATGGAAAAAATGAGAAAGTACCATTTAATAATGATGTTATAGAAAAAGCAGTAGAAGCAAGAATAGATATTTCTGAAAAAGAAGCGGAAATATATGTTAGTGTATATGAAAGAATGAAAAAACTACTGATAGAACTAGAAAGTGAAAATATAAAACTATCAAAATCAGAAAAACTTTTAAGAGATGCAACTGTTAAATTGAATTTTTTAAATAGTAAAAAAGAATACATAGTAGGTTTTCTAGACAATGAAAGACTTACAGCAATAAACGGAAGAAACACACATGAAGAATTAATGGAAGAAGCATGTCACAACTTTGAATTAGATATCCAACAAATAGATAATTTATATGAATTAGTATTAAGAGAAACAGTAGGAAAATCAACGAAAAAGGCTTACAATGAATTATATAACAAAACATATTTACGTGATATACAACAAAAAGAAAGAAAATTTGAACAAGAGATTACAAACTTAAAAGTAAATATGGGAACAGTTATAAATTCAAATTACTGGAGAATAGAAGGCATAAAAAACGTATATAACGTATTCCAAGAAGAAATAAGCGAGAAATTTGAAAAAGACTTATCTGAATATCAAATTGAAGAAATAGAAGAACCAATCATAAATATTGAAGAAGACGAAGAGGAAATTGAACAAGGATACAGCGAGAAATACGAAAACGAAAATGACGAATATGAAGAAATAGACGAAGAGTACTATGAGGATGATGACGAATACGAAGAATATGACGATGAAGATGATGACGAGTATGACGATGAAGATTACGAAGATGATGACGAGTATGATGACGAGCATGATGATGAAGATTACGAAGACGAATATGACGATGATGATGAGTATTATGAAGAAGACGACGAGTATGAAGAAGATGGTGATAACGAAGAAGATAAAGACACATGGGAAGACAAAATGGACACGATAATTCAAAAAAACAAAAAGAAAAACAAAAAAGAACAAGAAGAAAAAAAGGAACAAGGGTTGTTGAATAAATGGTTTAAAAGAAAAGAATAGTTATGTAACTGGAAAACATTGACAAACGCCTTTTTTAGTGTTATAATTAAAATGCGCTAAGATGTATTTATGGATTAGTGCTAGAAGTATTTTATTACAGGAGGGTAAAAGACATGGATGTAAAAGAAATACTTGGAGATGCAAAACTTGTAGAATTTTTTTGGAACAGGAAAATAACATTATGTGATGGTAGCATTTTTACTACACTTCAAAAATACCTTGAAACTTTTCCCGAACAAAAAGCCTACTTGGCAAAAGCAATAAAATAATCCAAAAAAGAAACCGAAAATTTCGGTTTCTTTTTTTGTGCCAATGGGGACGGTCCTTAATGGCAGGAAACTGCCAAAAAGGTCCGTCCCCATTGGCAGGGTTCAATTATCTAAAAAAACTTTTTGAACATACAATTTATTAGCAAAAGATTGAACAACATTTCTCAAAAGATATTGCTCTTGAGAAAGTCGATTATTATTAATATAATTTTCTCCAGTAAAAGTCATTTTAATAGCTTTTTCCAATTCAGAGCAAAAGCGATTATATGATTGGTCAACAGGGGAAGTCTCAATTGCCAATTTTAGTAATTTTTTTATTTCATCAATACTATAAATTTGCTTCAAAATAAATATGACAAATAAATGAGCAATATGTGACCTACTGTATTTTTTTGCAACAGGTGGTTTAATTACACCATTTTTAACATAATTATTAATCATAGTTTTAGTAACTGCCTTTTCCTTCTTTTCGTCATCACTCTTTATAAAATTTGATAAATTGTTATCTAATAAAGAAACAACCTGGTCAATGTATAAATCTATTTCAGGAATTTCTATCCATCTAGGAATATGAAATTTCTTAATTTCTTCCTCATTATAAACTTTTTTTCCTTCCATAAAATCACCTCGATATACATAATAATAACATTTTTTGAAAGGTTAGTCAACTACTTGACATGTTATTTGATATATGATAATCTAGTATTGAAAACTAGATATAGGAGAATAAAAATGGAAAGAAAAAAATACTTTGATGCAACTGAACACGAAAACATAAGAGAAATCTTATATGCTTCAGCGGAAAAATATGGAGAAGGAACAGCTTTTATATTAAAACACAAAGAAAACAAGAATGTAAAATATGAAAATGTAAGTTATAAAAGATTATTAGAAGAAGTAAATGCACTTGGAACAAAATTCTATCAACTAGGATACAAAGACAAAAGAATAGCAATAGTAGGAAGAAATAGATATGAATGGGTATTAACACATTTAGCAAATTTATCAGGAGGAATAGTAAGTGTTCCATTAGATAAAGAATTGCAAGTAGATGAACTAGAAAGCTGTATAAAAAGAAGTAAAGCAGATGTAGTTGTATTTGACGAAAAATACATAGAAAACATAGAAGAAATAAAAAGAAGAAATGATACAAATGCTAAAGAATATATCTGTATGTCACAACAAGAAAATTATTTAGACATACCAAGCTTGTTAAAAGAAGGAAAAAACTTAATAGCAACTGGGGATAAAGAATATATAAATGCAGAAATAGATTCATACAAAATGAATATATTACTATTTACATCAGGAACAACATCAAAATCAAAAGCAGTAATGTTATCACAAAACAATATAGCATCAAACGTATATGCAATGCAATTAGTAGAAGGAATATATCCAACAGATGTAAATTTAGCATTTTTACCAATGCACCATATATTTGGTTCAACAGAAATAATAGTTATGCTAGCATGTGGAGTTGCAACAGCATTTCCAGACGGATTACGTTATGTAGCACAAAACTTAAAAGAATATAAAGTAACGATATTTGTTGGAGTACCACTATTATTAGAAGCAATTTATTCAAAAATAGAAAAAGGTGTAAAAAAACAAGGAAAAACAAAAACAGTAGAAATAGCAAAAAAAGTAAGCAACTTTTTAAGATTTTTCCACATAGACATCAGAAAAAAAATATTTAAACAAATTCTAAACGAACTAGGAGGACATCTAAGATTTGTAATATCAGGTGGAGCACCATTGGATAAAAAAGTAGCACAAGGATTTAATGAGTTAGGAATAGACGTAGCACAAGGATATGGACTAACAGAAACATCACCAGTAATTGTAGCAGAAGATGTAAAAAGAACAAAATATGGCTCTATTGGATTTCCAATGTACAATGTAGAAGTTGAATTTGTAAATAAAGATGAAAATGGAATAGGAGAACTTAGAGCAAAAGGCCCAAATATAATGCTAGGATATTATGAAAATCCAGAAGCAACAAAAGAAGTTTTAAAGGATGGATGGTTCTATACAGGAGATTTAGGATATGCAGACAAAAAAGGATATCTATTTATAACTGGAAGAAAAAAAGATATGATAGTTCTTAAAAATGGTAAAAAAGTATTTCCAGAAGAATTAGAAATTTTAATAAACAGATTAGAAGAAGTAGAAGAATGTATGGTCTTTGGAATTCCAGATAAAAAAGACAAAAATGATGTGAAATTATCAGTTAAAATTGTGTATAATAAAGATGTTGTAAAAGAAAAATATGGAGATATTGAAAAAGAAAAATTAAATGAAATCATATGGCAAAAAGTGAAAGAAATAAATAAAACATTTCCACCATATAAGTATATAAAAAATATGATTTTAACAGATAAAGAATTAATAAAAACAACAACTAAAAAGATAAAAAGAAACGAAGAAATGAAATTAATACAAAAATAGAAACAATATATACAAAAAAGAAGAAGGATTAAACTCCTTCTTCTAAAAGTTTTACTGTTGGGTTATAAATTGTCAGCGTAAAATTCTTTTTTTCAGATTCAAAATCAATGACAAGGGGAGTAATACCTGTAAGCAAATCTGTAAGAACTCTTACAGGAAATTTCACTTTCCCAGAAAACTCTTTCAAAGTGTTTCCGAGTTCAATATCATTGGTTTGAACAATCAAATTTTCTCCATCGGTGAAGAATAGAAAACTCGCAAAGGTTACGCACGAATCTACCTCAAAAACTTTTTTCGGTGGTTGTGTCAAGTTAGACATAAAAACCTCTCTTTCTATAAAATAAGCTAATTGCTTATACACTAAGTATAACATAGAATATAACATAAAACAAGCAAGATGATACTAAACTTCAATTATTTTTAAATTAAACTTATCTTCAAATACTTTTTTCTTAGCAATATACTCTTTTGTCTTAAACCCCTTAACATCAATAACCTCTGGAGATTTATTATTATAAAAAACAATAAAATCCGCTTTATACTTTAAACCAGGAGCTAAAATAAAAGTAGGTTGCAAACAGAAACCATCAATCTCTTTAGCTTGTAATTTTAATTTTAACTCACAATAATAATCAGCTTCTTTTTGACTATCAAAAGTATTACCATCAATAGACACTTTCTTTGCCCTATACTTACTTTTACGAATAGATTTATTCGTAAAATTCTTATAATCTTCAACACTCCAATGCTCCATAAATAAAATCTCCCTATAAATAAAATCTTTACCAATTATATATAAAAAACAAAAAAAGTGCAACAAGAATTGAAATTTTAAAAATAAAGTTATATAATTGCAAGTGATGTTTTTAGGGACGGAGCAAAAAAACATCGATTTTCTGAAGAAGGAGTGTCCCCAATGGCAAAAAATTGCCAAAAAGGTCCGTCCCCAATGGCAATAAGGAGAAAAATAGATGAGATATATAAATAAAGAAAAATTGGATAAAATAAAATTAGAACCAAATAATATGTATGTTGTAATAGATTTTGACAGAACGATAACAGCGAAAGACAGCCAAGATTCGTGGGATGCAGCAGCAATTATGCTTGGTGAAGAATTTGCAAAAAAATCATATGAGTTATATCAAAAATATAGGCCAATTGAACAAGACTATACAATAACATATAAAGAAAAAAATAAAGCAATGGAAATATGGTATAAATCATGTATGGATTTGTATTATGAATATGGTCTAACGAAAGAAAAGTTAGAGAAATCAGTACAAAAAAGTGGATTAAAATTTAGAGATGGACTGGAAGACTTCTTAAAAGAAATGAATGAAAAAGATGTTCCAGTAATAATATGTTCAGCAGGGATAGGAAATGTGATTGAACTATATCTAAAAGCTAATAATTGTTATTACAAAAATATGTATATAATAAGTAATTTTTTGACGTTTAATGCAGAAGGTCAGATAGAGGAATATAAAAACAAATTAATACACACAATGAATAAGACGATAAATGGGAATTTACCAGAAGAAATTCAGAAAAAGTTAGAAGGAAGGCAGTACAAATTGTTATTAGGAGATACAATAGAAGATAAGCAAATGCTAGGTGAAGGCGAAATGTCAAGCACAATAACAGTTGGATTTTTGAATGATAAAATAGAACAAAATTTAGAACTTTATAAAAAAGAATTTGATGTATGCATAGTAGAAGATGTGTCCCAAAATGGACAAAATGTCCAAAAGGAAACGTCTCCAAATGTCCATGACGTTATAATAGTAGGGGCAGGGCCTGCTGGAATATCGGCTTCGCTTTATGTAGGGAGAGCGAATTTAAAAACTTTGGTGTTATATGCAGGAAAGGGTAAAAATAATGAAGATGCGAGTGCTTTAGAAAAAACAGATAAAATAGAAAATTACTATGGATTTGCAAAAGGTGTAAATGGAAAGAAATTATATGAAGAAGGAATTGAGCAAGCTAAAAGTATCGGAATAGAAATAAAAAATGAAGAAGTGGTTAAAATAGAAAAAGAAGACAAATTTATTATAACAACATCAAAAGCTCAATATAAAGCAAAATCTGTAATCTTAAGTACAGGAAACAAGAAAAACAAGCCGAAGATAGAAGGAATTAAGGATTTAGAAGGAAAAGGCGTAAGTTACTGTGCAATTTGTGATGGTTTTTTCTACAAAAACAAAAATGTAGCAGTCCTAGGAAACGGAGATTATGCTATTTCGGAAGCGAATGACTTAATTAACATAGCAAATAACATAACAATTTTAACAAATGGTAAAACGGCACCTGAATTTAGAGCTGATAATGTAAAGATAGACACAAGAAAAATTAAAGCAATCAAAGGTAAAAATAGAGTTGAAAAAGTAGAATTTGAAGACGGAAACAACTTAGAGGTTGATGGGGTTTTTGTGGCTCAAGGAGTTGCTGGAAGCAGAGAATTCGCCAAAAAACTAGGATTAGCAACACAAAAAGAAAATATAATTGTAAATCAAAATATGGAAACTAACATCAAAGGATTATTTGCTTGCGGAGATTGTACAGGTGGAGTTTTACAAATAGCAAAAGCTGTATATGAGGGAATGACAGCTGGAATGCAAGCTATTAAATATATAAAAATGGAGGAAATGTAAAATGAGTGTTTTAAAAATAACAAGTGAAAACTATGAAGAAGAAGTATTAAATTCAAAGAAAAAAGTATTAATTGACTTTTATGCAGATTGGTGCGGACCATGTAAAATGATGGCACCGATAGTAGAAGAAATTGCTGATGAATTAGAAGGGAAAATAAAAGTTGGAAAAGTAAATGTTGATGATAATCAAGATTTAGCAATGGAATACGGAATTATGAGTATTCCAACATTAGTAATAATAGAAAATGGAGAAGCAGTTAGAACTCTTGTAGGGTTTAGAAGCAAAGAAGAATTAATAGAAATTTTATCAAAATGATGTTTTTGGGGACGGAGCAAAAAAACATCACTAAAAAAGGTATTAAAACATTAAATTATTAATGCTTTAATATCTTTTGGAAGCCCACAACTAAAACTTAAAAACTTTTTAGAAACAGGATGAACACACTCAATTTGGTAACTATGTAAGGCCTGGCGCGAAATCAATGAAGAAGCACATCCATATAAAGTATCGCCAACAATTGGATGACCAATAGCTTTCATGTGAACTCTAATTTGATGTGTTCTACCTGTTTTTAATTTACAATCAACAAGGCTATAATTATTCAATTCTCTAATAACATCATAATCAGTAATAGCAATTTGCCCAGCAGTTCTATTAACTTCTCTTTCTATAATACTTCCAGCTTTTCTTGCGATAGGAAAAGAAATTGTGCCAAACTTATTTTCCAAAATGCCGAGAAACAATACACAGATATTCTTTTTTGAAAATACCATTTTGCATTTGTCTAATAAACTCTTCATGAATATATTCACATTTAGCCAAAATAACAAGTCCAGAAGTATTTAAATCAAGCCTATTTACAGGCCTTATTTTCTTTTTTAAACCAATACTATCAAAATAAAACCTAATACCATTAGATAAAGAACTATCATAATGAAGTTGAGAAGGATGAATTGCAATTCCAGCAGGTTTATTTACAACAATAAACCACTCATCTTCATAAATAATATCTAAATTCATTTTAGTAGGCACAATATTAGAATTATCTTCATCATAATCAAAATCCGCAATAATAATATCACCAGGGACTGTATTATTACGAGTATCTGTAACGATGTTGTTTTTTAATATTCTTCTATTTTTAATTAGTTTTGTATTTAGACGTGTTGAAAAATGAAATTCATTTGATAAAATTTCGTTTATATTTTTATAATTATCATTTTCTTTTACAATATAAGTAAGCTTCATAAAATTATTTCCTTCTAAAAGTATAATTATTTTCAAAATTATACAATAAAATTTATAAAAAGTAAAATCTACATAAAAAAACTTAAGTATAATTGACATAATGGAAAAGAAGTAGTATAATATGTTACATAACACCCAAGAATGGGATGAAAGGACAATATTAGTATGACGATAAAATGGTTCAACAATGACGAATTCTATAAACGGGAAAACATTAAGAATGTCAAAAAGAATGCCTTGTATGCATTAGTAGATGACATGGGAAATCAAATAACTGAAGCAAAGTATGAGTTTATAAATGATTTCCAGCCCAATGGTCTGGCAGTAGCAGGATTTAAGGGAAGACAAGGAATTATTGACAGTGAGGGAAAAGAAGTAGCAAAATTTAAGTATTACTGGATTGACCCATTTGAGGAAAATGGAATTGCGAGAGTTGGAATTGGTACTAAATACGGTTTGATTAATGAAAAAGGAGAAGAATTAACAAAAATCAAATATGATTACATATGGAAATTCAGGTTAAATGGATTGGCAAAATTCGAACTGAATGGAAAATATGGACTTCTCAACAAAAACGGTAAAGAAGTTGTTAAAGCTAAGTATGACAGTATAGGAGTTTTTCAGAGAAATGGACTCGCTATAGTTAAACTTAAAGGCAAGTATGGACTTATCAATGAAGAAGGTAAAGAAGTTGTTTCGCTTAAGTATGAAAGCATAGCTAATTTCCAAAGAAATGGTTTGGCAATAGTTAGATTTGCTGGCAAATATGGTCTTATTGACCAAGAAGGAAATGAAGTTGTCGAACCTAAGTATGCTCTCATGCGTGAGTTTGACAGAGGATTAGCAAAAGTAGTTATCATTTCTGGGAAGTGTGGCTCTATTGACGAAAAGGGAAATGAAGTAGTCAAACCTGGCAATCAGTATTAAACTGAGATTTACTAACATTAATACTAATAAAATAGGTTTCAATAATTTGAAGCCTATTTTTGCATTATATTATCTTGAATAATTAAAAAAATTTTGATAAAATAATAATTGGAAATAGAGAAAATGAAGTATTAACAAATAATTTAAGTAAAGGATAAGAAAATGAGAATAAGATATAAAAAATGGGCAAGACCAGAACTAGAAGCAAGTAAATTTTATGAAGATGAACCAGAAAAATGGAAAGGAAAATGGAAAGAACACTTTAAAAATCAAAATCAGCCATTTATGCTAGAATTAGGCTGTGGAAAAGGACAATTCATATCAAAATTAGCATTAGAAAATCAAAATATAAACTATCTAGCAATAGATTTAGTTGATGCAATGTTAGGATTGGCAAAAAGAAATATAGAAGAAGAATATCGAAATGCAAAAAAAGAGCCAGAAAATGTAATGCTAACAAGATTTGATATAGAAAGAATAGGCTTAATATTAGACAAAGAAGACAAAGTAAAAAGAATATACATAAATTTTTGCAACCCATGGCCAAGAGGAAAACATAGAAAGAAAAGACTAACACATACAAGACAACTAGAAAAATACAAAGAATTTCTAGCTGAAAATGGAGAAGTTTACTTCAAAACAGATGATGATGAATTGTTTAATGCTAGTTTAGAATATTTTGAAGAAACAGGGTTTGAAATTATAGAAAAAACATATGACTTGCATAATGAGCCAATATTTGAAAAAAACATAGAAACAGAACATGAGAAGATGTTCACAGAACAAGGGATAAAGATAAAAGCATTAATTGCAATGCTAAAATAAAAACAACAAAAAGGAGATAATATGGACATAGAAGAAGTTATTAAAAATAAAGATAATAAAGAAATTGTGTTAAAAGCAGTAAAAGAGAATGGAAAACTTTTAGATTTAGTATCTCCAGAATTACAAGATGATAAAGAAGTTGTGATTACTGCGTTAACACAAGATGCTGAGAGCCTAGAGTTTGCAAGCAAAAGATTAAAAGATGATAAAGAAATTATAGAGCTTGGGGTAAAAGGTGCGCCTTGGACTATTTGTTATGCTTCTGATAGATTAAGGGCTGATAGGGATGTTGTTTTTGAGAGTTGTAAAAATTATGGACAAGCTTTGTACTTTGCAAGTGAAGAGTTAAGAGCTGATAGAGATGTTGTAAAGGCAGCAGTGGAGAATAAAGGAATTATTATTAAATATGCAAGTTCAGGGCTTCGTAATGATAAAGAGTTGGCTTTAATAGCTGTAAAGCAAAACAAACAAGCTTATCATTTTATTTCTCATGAATTGCAACAAGATGAAGATATAAAAGCAGTAATGGGCTAATAAATGAATTCAAAATTCAATAAAGTGCAAGTATTTATAAAAAAATACTTGTGCTTTTTACATTTTACTTATATAATGTAGACGAATAAAAAAGGAGGTAAAAATGCAATTTATAGAAAATATCAAACAAAGAGCAAAACAAGATATAAAAACAATAGTACTTCCAGAAGCAGATGACATAAGAGTATTAAAAGCAACTGAACAAGTAACAGCGCAAGAATATGCAAATGTAATATTAATAGGAAATAAAGAAGAAATAGTAAAAAAAGCAATAGAAAATAAAATTGATATTTCTAAAGCAGAAATTGTTGATCCTAACAATTCTGAAAAATATGATGAGTATGCAAACTTGTTATATGAATTAAGAAAAAACAAGGGAATGACAATCGAAAAAGCTAAAGAATTAGTAAAAGACCCAGTATATTATGGAATGCTTATGCTAAAAGATGAAAGCAGTAATGCAGATGGGCTAGTATCAGGGGCAGCACATTCAACATCAGACACATTAAGACCTGCACTTCAAATTTTAAAAACAGCACCAGGAACAAAATTAGTTTCAGCATTTTTTGTAATGGAAGTTCCAAATTGTGAATATGGAGAAAATGGAATATTTATATTTGGAGATAGTGGTTTAAACGAAAATCCAGATGACGAGCAATTATCTGAAATTGCAATATCTTCTAGTAAAAGTTTTAAAAATTTAGTTAGAAAAGAACCAAAAGTTGCAATGCTTTCATATTCTACATATGGAAGTGCAAAATCAGAATTAACAGAAAAAGTAATAAAAGCAACAAAAAAGGTAAAAGAAAAAGAACCAGAATTATTAGTTGACGGTGAATTGCAACTAGATGCAGCAATAGTTCCAGAAATTGCAAATATGAAAGCACCTAATAGCGAAATAAAAGGGGAAGCAAATGTACTAATATTTCCAGACCTAAACGCAGGTAACATTGGTTATAAATTAGTACAAAGGCTAGCTAAAGCAGAAGCTTATGGACCACTTTGTCAAGGAATAGCAAAACCAGTAAATGATTTATCAAGAGGTTGTAGCAGCGAAGACATTGCAGGAGTTGTTGCAATAACAGCTGTACAAGCGCAAAATTGATGTATTTGGGGACGGAGCAAAAAAACATCGAAAGCTATTAAGTAAAGTCTAAATTAAATAAAAAAGAAAGGACTGAAATTTGTATGAAGATTTTAGTTTTAAACTCAGGAAGCTCATCATTAAAATATCAAGTTATTGATATGGAAACAGAAGAAATGCTTGCAAAAGGATATTTTGAAAGAATAGGTCAACCAAATTCTTTTTTAACACACAAAGTAGATGGCGAAAAACGTAAATTTGAACACCAAGCCAAAAACCATGAACAAGCAATAAAATTTGTTTTAAGCAGAATTGTTCACAAACAATATGGAGTTATAAAAAGTTTAGAAGAACTAAGCGGAATTGGACATAGAGTTGTACATGGAGGAGAAAAATTCTCGGAATCAGTTTTAATAACAGATGAAGTTATAGAAGAAATAAAAAGATGTATAGATTTAGCACCACTACACAATCCTGCAGCAATACTAGGAATTGAAGCCTGCAAAAAAATCGCACCAAATATGAAAATGGTAGCTATATTTGATACAGCATTTCATCAAACTCTACCAAAAGAAAGATATATTTATCCAATACCATATGAATATTACGAAAAATATGGAATAAGAAAATACGGTTTCCACGGAACATCACACCAATATGTGGGGCAAAGAGTGGCTGAATTAATGGGAAAAGACGAAAAAGATTTAAAAATTATCAGCTGCCATTTAGGTCAAGGAGCAAGCATATGTGCAATTCAAAACGGAAAATCTGTTGAAACAAGTATGGGGTTAACTCCACTTGGCGGAATAGTTATGGGAACAAGAAGCGGTGATTTAGATCCTTCTGTTGAAACATATATTATGCAAAAAGAAAAATTATCAGCAGAACAAATGGAAAATAAGCTAAATAAAGAATCTGGTGCATATGGAATATCAACAATATCTGTTGATTTTAGAGATATTGAAGATGAAGCAAATGCAGGAGATGAAAAATCAAAATTAGCATTAGAAGTTTTCCACGACAGGGCGGCAAGCTTTATTACTAAATGTATGGTTGCGATGAATGGTGTCGATGTAATAGCATTTACAGCAGGAGTTGGAGAAAAAGGACAAGATTCAAGACAAGATATTTGCGATAAATTAGCTTTTTTTGGAATTGAGTTAGATAAAGACATAAACCAAGAATATAAAGGTGTTGAAGGAAAAATATCTACTCCAAATTCAAAAATAGAAGTTTATGTAGTACCTACAAATGAAGAGTTAATGATTGCGAGAGAAACAATGAAACATTTGTAAACTGATGTATTTGGGGACGGAGCAAAAAAACATCAAAAAAATTTTTTAGGACCGTTTTACAAAATGCATCTTAAAATAATAAAATTAGGAAGGAAAATAAAAATGAAAATATTAGTTTTAAATTGTGGTAGTTCATCACTAAAATATCAATTAATCAATATGGAGACAGAAGAAGTTTTAGCTTCTGGAAAATATGAAAGAATAGGAGAAGCGGAAGCATTTATTACACATAAAGCATGTGGAAAAAAAGTTGAAATACAAAAACCAGCTTATGACCACAAAGAAGCAATAGAATTCACACTAACACAATTCACAAACCCAGAATACAAAGTAATAGAAAGTTTAGACGAGATAGAAGCAATTGGACACAGAGCAGTTCATGGAGGAGAAACATTTAAGAATTCAGCAATAATTACAGATGAAGTTGTTGCAAAAATGGATGAATGCAAAGAATTTGCACCATTACATAATCCAGCAGGTATCTTAGGAATTGAAGCTTGTAAAAAAGTTATGCCAGGAAAACCAATGGTAGCGGTATTTGATACAACATTCCACCAAACAATGCCAAAAGCAAAATATATTTATCCAATACCATATGAATATTACGAAAAATATGGAATAAGAAAATATGGATTTCATGGGACATCACATCAATATGTAGCACAAAGACTAGCAGAAATAGAAAACAAAAATGTTGAAGATTTAAAAATAGTAACTTGTCATTTAGGTCAAGGGTCTAGCATATGTGCAGTAGAATTTGGAAAATCAATTGACACAAGTATGGGGTTAACTCCACTTGGTGGAATTCCAATGGTAACTAGAAGTGGTGATATGGACCCATCAGTTTTAACATATATAATGAAAAAAGATGGAATTTCAGCACAAGAAATGGAAGATATACTTAATAAAAAATCAGGAGTTTCAGGAATTTCAGGTCTAGCACCAGATTTTAGAGTAATAGAATCAGCTGCAAATGAAGGCAACGAAAGAGCAGAAATTGCTATGGAAAACTTTAAATATTCAGTTGCAGGATATATAGCTAAATATGCAGCTGCAATGAATGGAGTAGATTATATTATATTCACAGGTGGAGTAGGAGAAAATCAAATTAATATCAGAAAAGGAATTTGTGAAAAATTACAATTTATGGGAGTTGACTTAGATGTAGAAGCAAATAATATGAGGGGCGAAGAAAAAATGATTTCTAAATCTGATTCAAAAGTAAAAGTATTTGTTGTTCCTACAAACGAAGAATTAATGATTGCTAAAGAAACTAAAAGATTAATAGAAAAATAGAAATATGCCATAGAACGACAAAAAATGCGGGAAATGTGACATATTACTTGAAAAATATGTAAACATATGTTACAATATAAGTATGCTAAGCTAAAAGCAAAGCATATATGCTTCTCGACATGGGAACGCGTGACATAAAGAAAGTGCAGAATGCACGGGAGGTAAAGTATGTCAAACAATATTTTCAAGGAACAAGACAACAAGGAAAGAAAAACGAATAAAGTCAAGTTTGAATGTCGAAACGGCAAAATTCGTATCCTTTTCGAAAAGCCAAAAGAAAAGTAAAGTTTGTCAAACAAAACAGTTGCAAATAGCAACTGTTTTTTTGTAAAAAACACATTGACAATTAGAAAGTAATAATATAAAATAAGTACGATTAAAAATTAAAGGAGGAAAACACAATGGAATTAAAAGGAAGTAAAACAGAGAAAAACTTAATGGAAGCATTTGCTGGTGAATCACAAGCAAGAAATAAATACACATACTTTGCAAGCAAAGCAAAAAAAGAAGGATATGAGCAAATAGCAGCAATATTCCAAGAAACAGCAGATAACGAAAAAGAACATGCAAAACTATGGTTCAAACTATTACAAGGCGGAGAAGTAAAATCAACAGCAGAAAACTTAGCAGCTGCAGCAGAAGGAGAAAACTACGAATGGACAGATATGTATGACAGAATGGCAAAAGAAGCAAAAGAAGAAGGATTTGACCACATTGCATACTTATTCGAAGCTGTTGGAAAAATAGAAAAAGAACACGAAGAAAGATATAAAAAACTATTAGCAAACGTAGAAGATGGACTAGTATTCAGCAGAGATGGAGACAGAATTTGGAAATGTAGAAACTGCGGACACATAGTAATAGGAAAATCAGCACCAGAAGTATGCCCAGTATGTGCACACCCAAAATCATTCTTTGAAATCAAAGCAGAAAACTATTAATAACAAGCAATAAAAGTCATAAAGTTAATAGAAAAGCTTAATTTAAAAGATAAATAGTAAAAAAGAAATTATATTTAAAATAAAAACTAATATAATTTCTTTTTTTTATAGAAAAACAGGAATTTATATGGTATAATTTTACAAGACGAAAAAAGAGATGTGTCCCAAATTGGACAAAATGTCCAAAAGGAAACGTCCCCAAATGTCCCAAAAGGAGAAAAATAGTTATGCCAAAGTTTTTTGTAAAAGAAGAGCAAGTGGAAGATAGGAAAATAGAGATAATTGGACAAGATGTAAAACACATAAAAAATGTTTTAAGAAAATCAATAGGTGACGAAATAGTAATTTGTAACGCAACAAATGGCAAAGATTATTTATGTGAGATAAGTGAATTTGAAGATAGCAAAATCAATTGTATTATAAAGGAAAAGCTAGAGACAAGTGTAGAAACTAATATAAAAGTAACTATTATGCAAGGTTTGCCAAAGGCTGACAAAATGGAATTAATAATTCAAAAGTCAGTTGAGCTAGGTGTGTATGAAATAATACCGATTGAGATGAAGAGATGTATAGTAAAGTTAAATGGTAAAGATGCAAATAAAAAAAATGAAAGGTGGCAAAAAATTTCTGAAGTAGCAGCCAAACAATGTGGAAGAAATATAATTCCACAAATAAAATCAGTAATAAATGTAAAAAATGTTTGTAATTTACTAAAAGAATATGATATAGTATTAGTAGCTTATGAAAATGAAAAAGAAACAACTATAAAGCAAGAGTTACAGAGAATAAAAACACAATACAAAGATGAAGAAATAAAAATTGCAATTATGATTGGTCCAGAAGGCGGAATTGCTGAAGAAGAAATAGAATTACTAACACGGAAATGGTGCCAAAACAATATCATTAGGAAAAAGAATTCTAAGAACAGAAACAGTAGCATTAAATGTTTTAAGTGTAATAATGTATGAACTAGAAAATTAGGAGGAATATATGAGAACTATATTTAAAAATGTATTAAAAGCAATTGGTATTATATGTTATTTTTTAATTTTAGTATATGCAACAACAAAAATGGATATAGAAAGACTAGCAGAAGATATTAAGATTTTTTCAGGAGCGTTTTTAGTAATAGGACTTTTGATACTTGAAATAGCATATAAACAAGATAATGGGAAAAAAGCCATAACAGGAGTGGAATTTTTAGTAATGTCGTTATATTCATTATCTATTATGCATATGGTGAATTTGTTAAAATATGACCTAAAGAAATATTTATTCATATCAGGAATAGTAATTTCTATTTATTATATAATAAAAGGAATTGTGGAATATACTAAAGAAAAAAGAAAATATCTAAAAGATTTAAGTGATATATCAGATATAGTTAAGGAAGATGAACCAGTAGTAAAAGAAGCAAAAAAGAGAGAGGAGAAAGAAGAAAAAACTGAAAAAGATACTCCTAAAAAAAGTACAACTAAGAAAAAGACAACTGCAAAGAAAACTACTTCAAATAAAACTGCTGGAAAGAAAACAACAGCTGCAAAAGCAAAGCAAACTACAAAGAAAGCAACAGCAAGTACAGCGAAAAAAACAGCAACAAAAAAATCAACAACCAAAACAACAACAGCTAAAAAGGCAACTAAGGCAACTGCAACAGATACAGTGGAGAAGGCAACAACAAAAAAGACAACTGCAAAAACAACAGCAACAAAATCAGCAACCAAAAAAACAGCAAATAAAGCTACAACAAAAGCAAAATCTACAACAGCAAAATCTACAACTGCAAAGAAAACAAAAAAAGAAGAGGTAAAAGAAAATGATTAAAAGTATGACTGGATACGGCAAAGCGAACTTGGAAAAAAGTGAAAGAAGATACCAAATAGAAATTAAAAGTGTAAATCATAGATATTTAGATATTTCAGTAAAGATGCCAAGACAGCTAAGTTACTTAGAAGAACCAATAAAAAAAGCAATAGGCGACAAAGTAAAAAGAGGAAAAGTAGATGTTTTCGTAACATTTGAAAACAATTCACTAGAAGGACAAGAAATTAAAATAAACACAGAATTAGCATCGGCATACATAAAAGAACTAAAAAAGTTAGCAGAAAGTGAAAATATATTAGCAGATATCCAAGTAAATGACATAGCAAGATATCCAGATGTACTAAACATAAAAAATAACCAAGATGATGAGATTATAAAACAAGAATTGTTGGAAGTATCACAAATTGCAATAGACAATCTAGTTGAAATGAGACAAATAGAAGGAACAAAAATGGCAGAAGACATAAAAGGAAGACTTGAGTACATACAAGGAAAAGTTAAAGAAATATCTAAACTTTCTACTGGACTTATTGAAGAATATGTAGTAAAATTAGAAGAAAGATTAAAACAAATACTAAAAGGACAAGAAATAGACCAAGCAAGACTGGCACAAGAAGTTGTAATATATGCTGATAAATGCTCAGTTGAAGAAGAAGTAACAAGACTAAATAGTCATATATCACAATTCCATAGTTTAATCAATTCAAGTGAACCAATAGGAAAAAAATTGGACTTTATTATTCAAGAAATGAATAGAGAAACAAACACAATAGGATCAAAAGCCAACAACCTAGAAATAACAGATAGAGTAATAGACCTAAAAACACAAATAGAAAACATAAGAGAACAAATACAAAATATAGAATAGAAAGGATTGATTTTATGCAATTAGTAAACATTGGATTTGGGAATATAGTTTCAGCAGAAAGAATTGTCGCAATAGTAAGCCCAGAATCAGCCCCAATCAAAAGATTAATTCAAGAATCAAAAGATGAAAAAACAGCTGTAGACGCAACATATGGAAGAAGAACAAGAGCAGTACTAATAATGGACTCAGGACATATTATATTATCAGCAGTTCAACCAGAAACAGTAGGTGGAAGAATTGACAAAACAATGGCAATAGACAAGATGATAGCACAAGAAGAACCAAACAAACAATAACAAAATTAAAAGGAGAGTGAAGAGAAATGATGGTAAAACCAAGCGTTTCAGAATTATTAACAAAAGCAAACAATAGATATGAATTAGTAATAGCAACAGCAAGACGCGCAAGACAAATAGCAGAAGATAAGGACAACAAAGACGAAAAAGAAGAGTCACCAGTAACAATAGCAGCAAATGAAATAGCAGAAGGGAAGGTAGAAATAATATGCTAGTAATATTATCAGGAGTAGCAGGAGCGGGAAAAGACACAGTAAAAAAAGAACTAATAAAAAGAATGGAAAATGTAGAAACACTACCATCTTATACATCAAGACCAAAACGTGAAGGAGACATAGAAGGAGAAACATACAACTTCGTTACTAGAGAAGAATTTGAAAAAATGATAGAAAACGGAGAATTCTACGAATATGACGTACACCATAACAACTATTATGGAACATCAAAAAAACTATTAAACGACAAGATAGCAAGTGGAAAAATAATAGTAAGAGACATAGATGTAAATGGAACAGAACACTTACAAGACTTACTAAAAGCAGACACAAAAGTTGTAACAATCTTCTTAAGAGTACCAAAAGAAGAATTAGAAAAAAGATTACAATCAAGAATAGACAAGCCAAGCCCAGCTGAAATTCGTTTACGTCTAAGTAGATTTGACTATGAAGAATCTAAGATTAATTTATATGACTATGTAATAAAAAATGACAACTTAGAAAAAACAGTTCAAATTGTTATGACAATTTTAAAAAACGAGATAGAATAATCTCGTTTTTTTCGGACAGCTGCCATTGGGGACGGTCCTTGCTGGCAGGAATCTGCCAAAAAGGTCCGTCCCCAATGGCACGAAGGAGAGAAAATGATAGCGGAAGTAATTATAAATAGAACAGCGAAAAAACTAAATAGGACCTTTGATTATATGATACCAAAGGATTTAGAAGACCTTATTATGATTGGAAGTAAGGTCTTGGTTCCGTTTGGTAAAGGAGGGAAGTTAGAGCAAGCTTTTGTAGTGGCTATCAAGGATAATTCGGATTATGAAGTGAAAGAGATTGCTGAAATTGAAGATAATTTAACAGATAAGCAAATAGAGCTAGCTAGGTGGATGTCAAAGAGATATTTTTGCAATGTTTCTGATTGTATAAAACTTATGCTTACTCCTGGAACTAGAACTAAAATTACTAAAGTTCAAGATAAAACAGTAAATGCAGTTTATTTAAAAAAGGATATTGAAGAGATAGAGTTTGATATCGAGACCAATAAGATAAAGTCTGAAAAACACAAGAAAGTTATAAAATTTGTAAGGGATAATGAAGGCGTTACAATTCCTGAAATTGAAATGTTTATAGATTGTTCAAGGGCAATCGTAAACACTTTGGTTAAAAATGGCTATCTAGAAATTGTGCCTAAAAAAGTAGAAAGAGAGCCATTAAAGGATAAAGATTTAGAAAGAACAAGTAATTTGAAGTTAACAGAAGAACAAGAAATGGCATATGAGATAATAGAAAGTTCAATAGATGAAGAAACTTACAAAAGCTTTCTACTATATGGAGTTACAGGTTCACGGAAAAACAGAAGTGTATTTGCAATTAATCCAAAAAGTAATTGGAATAGGTAAAACAGCGATAGTGTTAGTGCCAGAGATATCTTTAACACCACAAATGTTAGACAGATTTATTTCAAGGTTTGGAAAAGAGAAAATAGCTGTATTACATAGTAAATTATCAATTGGTGAAAGATATGATGAATGGAACAAAATAAGAGAAGGGAAAGCAAATATAATAATAGGTGCAAGGTCAGCGATATTTGCACCAATACAAAATCTAGGAATAATAATAATTGATGAAGAACACGACAGTTCATATAAGTCTGAATCAAACCCAAAATATGATGCAAAACAAGTTGCCAAATATATAGCAAAACAAAATAATTGTCTACTGTTACTTGGGAGTGCAACACCTGACATTAATACATATTATAAAGCAAAAGAATTAGGAAAAATAGAATTATTAGAACTAACTAAAAGAGCAAATAACTCCTCATTACCAGAAGTTGAAGTGGTAGACCTAAAACAGGAATTGGCAAATGGAAACCGATCAATGTTCAGCAGAAGTTTATATCAAGAAATAGAAAAAAATCTAGAACAAAAAAGACAAACAATATTATTCTTAAATAGGCGAGGATATTCAACGTTCATAATGTGCAGAGATTGTGGGTATACTGTAAAATGCAAGAACTGTGATATAAGTCTTACATACCACAGTTATGAAAGAAAGTTGAAATGTCATTACTGTGGATATGAAGAAAACTTAGTAACAATTTGCCCAGAATGTGGAAGTGAAAAAATAAGATACTTTGGAACAGGAACACAAAGATTAGAACAAGAAATACTAAAACAATTTCCACGGAGCAAAAACAATAAGAATGGATGTCGATACAGTAACAAAGAAAAACTCACACGAACAAATTTTAAATAAATTCAAAAACGAAAATATAGACATATTAATAGGAACACAAATGGTAGTAAAAGGACATCACTTCCCAAATGTTACACTAGTTGGAGTAGTCGCAGCAGACAGTTCCTTAAATATAGACGATTATAGAGCAAATGAAAGAACTTTTCAAATACTAACACAAGTGGCGCGGACGAGCAGGAAGAGAAAACTTACCAGGAAAAGTCGTAATCCAAAGCTATAACCCAGAAAACTTTAGTATACAATGTGCAAGAAAGCAGAACTATGAAATGTTTTATGAAACAGAAATAGCACTAAGAAAACAGTTGAAATATCCGCCATTTTGCGATATAATAGTAATTGGATTTAACAGTTTAAACGAAAGCGACATCAAAACTCAAAGCAAAAACATATACGAAAAGCTAAAAACAAGGCTAAGCGAAGAATTCAAAGTATTTGCACCAATGCCATCACCAATAGACAAAATTCAAAATAGATACAGATGGCGAATAATAATAAAGGGAAAAATGAATGAGACAGCAAACAAAATACTAAATGAAACTTTGCAAGAAGTATATGAAAAAGATTTAAAAACAACAAGAATAACAATAGATGTAAATCCAAACAATATGGTATAGCATTTTGAGCATTTGGGGACGTTTCTTTTTGGACAAAATGTCCATTTGGGGACACATCTATGAATGAAAGGAAAAATGAAAATGGCTATTAGAAATTTAAGATATCAAAAAGACGAGATACTAAAAAAGAAATCAAGAGAAGTAGAAGTAATTGATGACAAGTTACAAATTTTAATTGATGATATGATAGAAACAATGCATAAATACAATGGACTAGGACTGGCAGCTGTACAAGTTGGCGTTTTAAAAAGAGTAATAGTGCTTGATATGTATGATGACAAAGGACCAATTGTAATGATAAATCCAGTTATAATAAAAACAAAAGGAGAACAGGAAGTAGAGGAAGGTTGCTTGAGTTTTCCAAACCAATTTGCAAAAGTAATAAGACCTGCCGAAGTTGTGGCAGAATATACAGACAGAAATGGAAAAAGGATGAGGGTAAAAGCAAAAGAATTACTAGCACAAGCAATTTGTCACGAAACAGACCACTTAAATGGAGAAGTATTTATGGACAAAATTTTGCCAGGAACATTAGAATATGTAGAATAAAAATTGCCAATGGGGACGGTCCTTAATGGCAAAAAATTGCCAAAAAGGTCCATCCCCATTGGCAATTTTTTAGAAAGGAAAGTGTAATTATGAAAATATTATTTATGGGAACACCTGATTTTGCAAAAGAGAGCTTAGAAGCTGTTTATAATGCAAAATATGAAATATTAGGTGTTGTAACAAACCCAGATAAGCCAAAAGGCCGTGGGATGAAGATGATAGCTTCTCCTGTTAAGCAGTTTGCAGAAGAAAAAGGGTTAAAAGTATACCAACCAATAAAAGTAAGAAAAAATGAAGAGTTTATAGAAGAAATAAAGTCATTACAACCTGATGTGATATGTGTAGTTGCATATGGTAAGATATTGCCAAAGGAGATTTTAGATATTCCACGACTTGGCTGTATAAATGTACATGGTTCATTGCTTCCACAATATAGGGGGGCTGCTCCAATACAATGGGCAGTGTTAAATGGAGATAAAAAGACAGGAATTACTACAATGTATATGGACGTAGGTATGGATACAGGTGATATGATTTTAAAGGAAGAAGTTGAAATAGGTGATGATGAGACAACAGGAGAATTATGGGATAGGCTTTCTAAAATAGGTGGAGAGCTATTGGTTAAAACTTTAGAACAAATTGAAAATGGAACAGCACCTAGAACTAAACAAGGAGAAGATTTTACAGTAGCACCAATGCTAGATAAACAAATGGCTAAAATTGATTGGGATGAAAAAACAGCAAGTGAAATTAAGAATTTAGTAAGAGGTTTAAACCCAATTATGGGGGCTTATACATTTTTGAATGGAAAGAAAATAAAATTTTGGAAAGTTGCAATTGCAACAAAAAGAGAAATAATGGCAGAAGGTATGGAAATTTTAAGAAATGGTACTGTTATGGTATCAGATCCAAGAGATGGTCTATGTATAAAGGCAAAAGACGGAATTATTAAAGTTCTAGAAATTCAAGGTGAAAATGCTAAAAGAATGCCAATTGCTGACTTTTTAAGGGGAAATCAGATAAATGAGTTTGAAGTGTTTGAATAGATTGACAGTAATTCCAATTCGTGGTAAAATAATAAAGATGATAAAATTTAGGAGGAAATAAAATGAAAAGAATAGTAACAATAAAAACAAGAAACCTAGAAGAAAGCGAAAAAAACGGTGGATGTGGAGAATGCCAAACATCTTGCCAATCAGCTTGTAAAACATCATGTGGTGTAGCAAACCAAAAATGTGAAAACGCAAACAAATAATTAAATAAAAAACAAAAGAATTGCCGGACGCCAAATAAAACAATTTGGAACGGCAATTTATTTTGAAAAAGGGAGTAATAAATATGATACATCAATACAAATTAAACGGATTTAACATAGTATTAGATACATACAGTGGAGCAGTACATTGCGTAGACGATTTAAGCTATGATATTATTGAATTATATGAAAACGCAGGCAAACAAGAAATAAAACAAAAAATGCAAGAAAAATATGAAGAAATAACAGAAAAAGACATAGAAGAAACATTTGAAGAAATAGAGAACCTAAAAAAAGAAGGAAAACTTTTTACAAAAGACATCTTCGAAAACAAGGAACTAGACCTAAAGAAAAGAGACACAGTAGTAAAAGCTTTATGCTTACATATAGCACATACTTGTAATCTAAACTGTGAATACTGTTTTGCAGGACAAGGAAAATATCACGGAGAAGATGCCTTAATGAGTTTTGAAGTTGGGAAAAAAGCATTAGATTTCTTAGTGAAAAACTCAGGAACAAGAAAAAACTTAGAAGTAGACTTCTTTGGAGGAGAGCCATTAGTAAATTTTGAGGTAGTAAAACAATTAGTAGAATATGCAAGAAGTATCGAAAAGGATGCTAGAAAACATTTTAGATTTACATTAACAACAAATGGAGTACTTCTAGATGATGACGTAATTGAATTTTTAAATAAAGAGATGAATAATGTAGTACTAAGTCTTGACGGAAGAAAAGAAGTTCATGATAGATTAAGAAAAAAACTAAATGGCGATGGAAGTTATGACATAATAGTTCCAAAATTCCAAAACTTTGTAGAAAAAAGAGGAAACAAAGAATACTACATGAGAGGAACATTCACAAGAAACAACCTAGACTTCACAAACGACATATTCCATATGGCAGACCTTGGATTTACGGAGCTATCAATGGAACCAGTAGTATCAAGCCCAGACGCAGAATATGGACTAAAAGAAGAAGACTTAGAAAAAATCTACGAGCAATATGAGATACTAGCAAAAGAAATGATAAAAAGGAAAAAACAAGGAAATCCATTTACTTTCTACCACTATATGATAGACTTATCAGCAGGACCATGTATCTATAAAAGAATAACAGGATGTGGTTCAGGAACAGAATACTTAGCAGTAACACCATCAGGAGACTTCTATCCATGCCATCAATTTGTTGGAGATAAAAAATTCTTAATGGGAAATGTAGATGATGGAGTAACAAACACAGAAGTAAGGGATAACTTTAAACTATGTAATGCATACTCAAGAAAAGAGTGTAAAGACTGTTGGGCAAAATTATATTGTAGTGGTGGATGTTCAGCAAATGCGTACCACGCAACAGGTAGCATAAACAACGTATATGAATATGGTTGCAAATTATTCAAAAAAAGAATTGAATGTGCAATTATGGTAAAAATAGCAGAAGTAATGGAAGAAGATGAAATGTTAGCAACTTGCTAGGACAAAAAAGAAAGCAAGAATGCTATAAACTTGCTAAAAGAGCAAGAAAGGGAAATAAAATGGAGAATTTATACAATAAATTAGAAAATTATAATAAACAAAACTATTGCCCAATGCATATGCCAGGACATAAGAGAAACACAAAAATGTTAGGAAATAAACTTCCATACAAAATTGATATAACAGAAATAGACGGATTTGACGATTTACATAACTCGCAAGGAGTAATAAAAGAAATTCAAGAAAAAGCAAAAAAACTTTTTGGGCCTGTCCAAAAAAGTTTTGAATGCGGACGTTCTGGGACAGACCAAAAAAGTTTTATACTGGTAAATGGTAGTACTTGTGGACTTTTAGCAGGAATAAGAGCAGTGGTAAAACCACGGAGATAAAATATTAGTTGCTAGAAATTGCCATAAATCGGTGTACAATGCAATTGAACTAAACTTTTTAGAACCAATTTATTTAAGACCAAATATAAACCAGTATGGAATTGAAGAAGAAATATCAGTAGAAGAAGTGCAAAACAAAATAGAACAAAACCAAGATATAAAGCTTATTGTAATAACTTCTCCAACATATGAGGGAATAATTAGCAATATAAAAGAAATAACAAAAATAGCACATAAATATTCAATACCAGTCTTGGTAGATGAAGCGCATGGTGCACATCTTAATTTTGATGAAAATTTAAAACAATACGAATCGCTAAATTCAGGAGCAGACATAGTAATACAAAGTTTACACAAAACATTACCAGCTTTAACACAAACAGCGATAATGCACGTAAGCAGCAAACTTATAAGTGAAAAGAAAATAAGAACACAATTGGCAATATTTGAAACAAGTAGTCCATCTTATATACTAATGTCTTCAATTCAAGAATGTTTGAATATAATAGAAAATCAAGGAAAAGAACTATTTGAAGAATATAGTAAAAGATTAGAAAAATTTTATGAAGAAACAAAGGATTTAGAAAAATTAAAAATTCTAGGGAATATTGTAGTTGACAAGCTTGTATATGACAAAGGAAAACTTGTAATAATAACTAAAGGGACGAATATAACAGGTAAAGAACTAGCAGATATCTTAAGGAAAAAATATAAAATTGAAATAGAAATGAGTTCAATTGATTATATTATTGCAATGACAAGTATTTGTGACAGCAAGGAGAATTTTGAAAGATTAATTACAGCTCTGAAAGAAATAGATAGAGACATTAGTTTTTCTAATAATGAAAAGACTGAGTATATATTTGAAATTCCAAGTAAGGCTAAAAGTATAAACGAAGCAATATTCTCTGAAAAATCAAAATTGATTAATATAAAAGATGCAAAAAATAGAATTTCTAAAGAATATGTTTGGGTTTATCCACCTGGTATTCCATTAATCACTCCTGGCGAGATTTTTGACGAAACTATAATTGACAAAATTTTAAGCTTTGAAGCCTCAAATATAGAAGTACGTACATCTTCTGGTGAATTTCCAAATGTAATTGTAACAGATTAAGATTTTTTTGTGAAAATAGTTGTAAAAAAGGGAAAAAATTGATATACTTATAAAAGAAAAATAAGTATATCTTTTTTTATGGAGAATACTTAAAAGGAGGAATAAATATGAGTGAAGAAAATAAAAACGAAGAAATAGTAGAACTAGAAAACGAAATAACAACACAAGGAGAAGACAACGGAATAAAAATATCAGATGATGTAGTAGCAGTAATAGCAGGAGTAGCAGTATCAGAAGTACCAGGAGTAGCAGGAATGTCAGGTGGATTTGCAGGCGGAATAAGTGAAGTGCTAAGTGGAAAGAAAAACTTAGCAAAGGGAATAAAAGTAGAAGTAGCAGACACAGATGCGAAAATAGATGTAAACATCATAGTAGAATATGGAACAAGAATACCAGATGTAGCATTTGAAATCCAAACAAGAGTAAAAAAAGCAGTAGAAAATATGACAGGATTAAAAGTAGAAGAAGTAAATGTACACGTTCAAGGTGTTAACACAGATGTTGTAAAAACAGAAAAACAAGAAGAAAGTGAAGAAAGCGAAAATAACGAAAACTAAAAGATAAACAAAATTATAACCAATAAAAGAAATAAGAAAAGGAGAAAAGAAGAAATGAAAATTGTAGAAAAACTTACACTAATTATATATTCAAACATTATATTGATTTTATCAATAATATTATGCTTACTAGTATTTGGATGGCTAGACACATCATTAGTAGGTGGAATAGTAAATCAAATTATAGCAGGAGAAGTATCAAGCAAAATAGTCCTTGGAATGAGTATTGTGTTTATTTTACTTTCAATTAGATGCATATTTTTTGATCCAACATCAAAAGCAGAAATAAAAGAAAGACAAGGAGTTTTACTAGAAAACGAAAGTGGAAAACTAATGATATCAAAAGAAACAATTGAAAACTTAGTAAACTCAGTAGCATTAAACTTCCAAAGTGCAGAAGATGTAATAACAAGAGTGGAATTAGACAGAGAAAATAATGTAAAAGTATTTGTTAATTTAATTGTAACATCAGATGCGATAATAAAAGATTTATCAGCAAATCTTCAATCTAAAATAAAAGAAAAAATAAAGATGGCAACTGATTTAGATGTAAAAGAAGTAAATATTACAGTAAAAAAAGTTGCAGCAAAACCAAAACAAGAAGAAGCATAAAACTTTTATAAAGTTGAAATAGAAAGGAACATGATAAAATGGGTGGATTTAAAGAATTCTGGAATCAATATAAAGGTGCAATTATTGGAGTTATAATTGCCATATTAATACTTATAACTAGACTACACGACTTAATACTAGCAATTGTTGTACTAATTTTAGGGGCATTTGTTGGGAATTATGTACAAAATAATAAAGAGTTTGTAAAAACAAAATTGAAAAACTTTATCGATAAAATGTAGATTTAAATATAGAAGGGGAATAAAATGAATCGTTCAGAAATAAGAGAGCAAGCATTCAAACTAATATATAGTTTAGAAATACAAAAGCAAGAAAACTTAGAAGAACAAGTAGAACTATATATAGAAAGTAACAATATAAAAAGCAAGGATGCAGTAGAATACATAAAAGATGCAATTTTAGGAATTGAAAAAAATAAAGATGAAATAATTAATAATATAGAAAAGAACTTAAAATCTGACTGGAAAATAGAAAGAATTTCTAAAATGGATTTATCAATATTAAAACTTGCAATCTATGAAATAAAATACAAAGAAATACCATTTAAAGTAGTCATAAACGAAGCGGTTGAACTAGCAAAAAAATATGGAGAAGATAATTCAAAAAACTTTGTTAATGGAATATTAGCAAGTGTTGTAAAAGAACAAAAGGAAGATTAAAAATGAAATATGCAAATTTAGCAATAACAGTTTCTGATTTAAATCGATATATAAAAGATAAAATAGCAGACGATGAAAATCTAAACAACATATTAATAAAAGGCGAAATATCAAACTTTAAAAATCATTATACAGGGCATATGTATTTTACTTTAAAAGATGAAAATTCGCTAATAAAATGTATAATGTTTAAAACGTATGCACAAAAACTAACTTTCATGCCAAAAGATGGTATGAAAGTTATGATTTTGGGCGGAGTGTCTGTATTTGAAAGAGATGGAGTTTATCAAATCTATGCAAGAACAATGGAAGAAGACGGATTAGGAGACCTATACACAAAATATCAAGAATTAAAAGCAAGACTGGAAGAACAAGGACTTTTTGACGAAGCACATAAGCAAAAAATTCCAATGCTACCTAAGGTAGTAGGTGTTTTAACATCACAAACAGGATCTGTAATAAGAGATATAATAAATGTATCAACAAGAAGAAATCCAAATGTCAATATCAGACTATTGCCAGTACCAGTACAAGGTGAAGGTGCTGCACAAAAAATTGCTCAAGGCATAGACTTTATGAACGAAAATAATTTAGCCGATGTTCTAATTATAGCAAGGGGTGGCGGGTCACTAGAAGATCTATGGCCATTTAACGAAGAAATTGTAGCACATAGTATATATAAATCTAAAATACCAGTAATATCAGCAGTAGGACATGAAACTGACTTTACAATAGCAGACTTTGTAGCAGACCTAAGAGCGCCAACACCTTCAGCTGCGGCAGAATTGGCAGTGCCTGATATATATGAAGTTCAAAGAAAAATTTATAGCTATCAAGATAGATTAAAAATGTCATTAATAAAAAAGGTAGAATTAATGAAAATGCGTTATGAAAAATGTATGGCAAGTTCAGCATTTAGAGAACCATTGAGGAAAATTAATGACAATTACTTAAAAGTAGATTTATATATAAAGCAACTAGAAAATAAAGTGAAAACAATACAAGAGAAAGAAAAATCAAGATATATTGAATTAATTGCGAAATTAGATACACTTAGCCCTCTCAAGACACTATATAGAGGATATTCAATTACAGAAAAAGACGGCAAAATAGTAAAAAGCATAAATGATGTAAAAAAAGATGATTTAGTAGATATTAGGTTTTCGGATGGCAAGAAACAAGCAATAATTACTTAGAAAAAAGAAAAGGAGTACACAATGAGTAAGAATTTTGAAGAACAAATGGAAGAATTAGAAAAAATTGTTGGAGAATTAGAAAAAGGTGATTTAAATTTAGACGATTCTGTTTCTAAATTTGAAGAAGGAATAAAAATATCTAAATCTTGTAACAAAATGTTAGAAGAAGCAGAAAAGAAAATAACTATGCTAGTAAACAAAGATGGAGAAATATTAGAAGAAGACTTTGAAGCATAGAATTCACATAAAACAAGCAAGGCATAGAAATGGAAGGGGAAAATATGAACGATTTATTAGGATTTATACAAAATAAGTATATATATGTGCCATTTTTTTTATGGTTTGGAATACAATTATTCAAATTAATATATGACTTAGTAACAACAAAAAAATTTAACTTTAAAAGAATTATGGGAGCAGGAGGAATGCCAAGCTCACACTCAGCAGTAGTAACAGGATTGGCAACATTAGTTGGAAAGTATGAAGGAGTAGATACACCAATATTTGCAATAGCGTTAATTTTAGCGTTTGTAGTAATGTATGATGCATGTGGAGTTAGAAGAGCAGCTGGGAAACAAGCAACTTTGCTAAACAAATTAATTGAAACACCAGGACTATCAGGAGTACAGGTCTCTGAAAAGCTAGTAGAAGTATTAGGGCATACTCCAGTACAAGTCTTTGTTGGGGCCTTGATAGGTTTTATTGCAGGTGTTTTAGTATAAAAAATCCAAAAGGGGGCAAGTTGAAATGACAGATATAGAAATAGCAAGAAACACGAAATTAGAAAAAATAGGTGATATTGCAAAGAAACTTGATATATCAGAAGATGATTTAGAGTTGTATGGGAAATATAAAGCTAAAATTTCAGATGAAGTATTTGAAAAAAATAAAAATAAACCAAATGGAAAATTGATTTTAGTAACAGCAATGACACCAACACCTTTAGGGGAAGGAAAAACGACCATTTCGATTGCAATAGCAGATGGATTACAAAAGATTGGCAAGAAGTCAATATTAGCTTTAAGAGAGCCATCATTAGGACCAGTATTTGGAATAAAAGGTGGAGCAACAGGTGGCGGAAAAGTTCAAATAGCGCCAATGGAAGATATAAACCTTCATTTTACAGGAGATATACATGCAATAACTTCTGCGAATAACTTATTGTCAAGTATAATTGATAATCATATATATTTTGGAAATGAATTAAAATTTAAAAAGGTAACTTGGAAAAGATGTGTCGATTTAAATGATAGGCAATTAAGAAAAGTTGAAACAGGATTGTCAGGAGAAAAGAAAGTAGTTCCAAGAGAAGATGGATTTGATATAAGTGTGGCTTCAGAAATTATGGCAATACTATGCTTAGCAGAAAATTTGCGAGACTTAAAGAAAAGGTTAGAAAATATAATAGTTGGATATAATGAAGAAGACGAACCGATTTATGCAAAACAACTAAATGCAGCAGGAGCTATGACAGTACTTTTAAAAGATGCAATAAAACCAAATTTGGTACAAACATTGGAACATACACCAGCAATTGTACATGGAGGGCCATTTGCAAACATAGCACATGGATGTAATAGTGTAATTGCAACAAAAACAGCTTTAAAATTAGCAGATTATGTAGTAACAGAAGCAGGCTTTGGGGCAGACTTGGGAGCAGAAAAATTCTTAGATATAAAATGCAGAAAAACAGGACTACAGCCAGATGCAGTGGTTATAGTTGCAACAGTAAAAGCAATAAAATATCACGGTGGAATGAAAAACATTTATAGACATATAGATAATCTAAAAAATAAATTTGGGCTAAATGTTGTAGTCGCACTAAATAAATATGCAAATGACAGTGAAGAAGACGTCAATGAAATTAAACAAAATCTTGAAGATAGACAAGTTCAACTAAGCCTAGTAGAAGGTTGGGCAAAAGGTGGAGAAGGAGCAATAGATATTGCTCAAAAATTAGTAGAATTAGTTGATAAACAAGAAGAGTTTAAATATATGTATGAAGATACAGATAGTATAAAAGATAAAATTTTTAAAGTGGCAACAAAAGTATATGGTGCAAAAGATGTACATTATTCTGAAGAAGCTATAAAAGAGATAGATAGAATAGAAAAATTGGGATATGGAAACTTACCAGTTTGTATAGCTAAAACACAATATTCATTTTCTGATGACGCAAAGAATTTAGAATGTAAAGAAGATTTTAATATAACAGTTAGAGAGGTTACATTAAAATCGGGAGCAGGTTTTGTGGTTGTTCTAGCTGGCAAAATAATGACTATGCCAGGACTTCCAAGAGTGCCAGCAGCAGAAACTATTGATATTAACGAAAATGGAGAAATAGTAGGAATTTTTTAAAAAGTCTTGAAAAATTTAAAATAAAGTAGTAATATATAGTAGCAATACAGAATTTAAGTATTGCTACTTTTAAAGTTTAAGTATTTTTAATTCAAAAATTTAAATCTAGAAAATCCAAAAAACAAAAAATATGCGAAAGAAGGTGAAAACAAGAGAGATATTAAGGAAAAACAAAAAAAGTTCAGTATTTACCTAATAATAAATGTTGACAAATAAATAAACAATAATTATACTTAAAGGAGATGAATGAATGGTAGTATTCACAATGGTAGATTATTGGAAATATTCTCGTGGTTTTCCAATAAAACACTCACTAAATGATGCAAAAGAAAAATATGAAAAAGAAGAAATACATCAATATAGGGATAAAATATTTCGCATTATATTGGATGATAAAAAGGAATTCTTAGAGTTCTTAAAAAAATATGAACCAGGGCTAGGGTTTGAAAATCTAAAAGAAGAAGACATAGAAAAATACAACAGAAAATTTGTAACATCAGGAATGAAAATAAAAGAATCAGACATAATATATAAAATTTCTAAAAAAGATGTATTCATAATAGTAGAACACCAAAGCAAAGTAGATTATAATATGCCAAACAGAATGACAGAATATTGTGTAGAAATAATTAGAAGTGTAAGAAGACGAAATAAAAAGAAAACTCCATTAATATTTCCAATTGTATTATACACTGGAAAACAAAAGTGGACAGCACCTTTAACAATCGATGAAACACAAGAGAAATTCTATAAGGTGCCACCACAAAATTATCCTAAATATGACTTAATAGATATAAAAAAGGACACAAAAGAAAAATTAATAATGGAAAATACAGGATTATCAAAAGTGTTATTATTTGAAAAATTAAAAAATAAAAAAGAGTTTGAAAAAACATTATCAGGATTGTTAAGAAAAGATTTAGCACAAGATGAAATAAAATATATTAGAATTATGCTTAAATATTCAAATTTTGTAAGAAAAGAATTACCAGATGTAGCTGATGAATATTTGGAAAAGTTAGAAAAGAAGGGAGAAAGTGATAATATGTTGATGTTTGAAAAATTATTTGTTGAGTATGTGAAGGACAAAGAAGCAAAAGCGATAAAACGTGGACTAAAGAAAGGAGTAGCACAAGGAGTAGCACAAGGAGTGGCACAAGGAATGGCGCAAGGAATGGCACAAGGAATGAAGCAAGGATTAAACCAAGGGTTGAAACAAGCAATAAAACAAATTGCAAGAGAGATGCTAATAAACGAAATGGAAGATGAAGAAATAATGAATATAACAAAAATAAGTAAAGAGGAATTAGAAGAACTAAAGAACGAAGAATTAGAACTTAAGAATGTATAAAAAGCAAACCAAACTCTTGTTTTTTATCCCGAAATATTGTATAATGTTTTAGGGTGAAAAAGATGAATGACAAAATAACAATAAAAGGTGCAAAAGAACATAATTTAAAAAACATAAACCTAGAAATACCAAGAGACAAACTAGTAGTAATAACAGGATTATCAGGGTCAGGAAAATCTAGTTTAGCATTTGATACATTATATGCAGAAGGACAAAGAAGATATGTAGAAAGTCTATCTTCATATGCAAGACAATTCTTAGGATTAATGGAAAAACCAGATGTAGAAAGAATTGATGGACTATCACCAGCAATATCAATAGACCAAAAAACAACATCAAAAAATCCACGCTCAACAGTGGGAACAGTAACAGAAATATATGATTACATACGTCTTCTATATGCAAGAATAGGAACACCATACTGCCCAAACTGCCATAAAAAAATAGAAAAACAAAGCATAGACCAAATAATAGACAACATTATGAATTTATCAGAAGGCACAAAAATACAAGTATTAGCACCAGTAGTAAGAGGCAGAAAAGGAGAATACACAAAACAATTAGAAGGATATCAAAAAGACGGATTTGTAAGAGTAAGAATAGATGGAGAAGTATATGAACTATCAGATGATATAGAAATAGACAGAAAGAAAAAACACGAAATAGAGTTAATAGTTGATAGATTAGTAATAAAACCAGAAATAACAAGCAGACTAACAGAATCAGTAGAAACGGCACTAAAATATGCAGATAATATGGTATTAATAGATGTTGTAGGAGAAAAACCAATATTATATAGTTGTAACTATGCTTGTCCAGATTGTGGATTTAGTTTTCCCGAATTAACACCAAGAATGTTTTCATTTAACAATCCATTTGGAGCATGTCCAGAATGTACAGGAATAGGATACTTAATGAAAATGGACGAAGACCTAATAGTACCAGATAAAAATAAAACTCTATATGATGGAATAAAAGCCTTTGGTTCAAGCACGATGAAAAAAGGCGACACAATGGCAAAAATGTACTTTGAAAGTATAGGAAAATATTATGGAGTAGAGATAAAAAATAAAAAGATAAAAGATTTACCACGTTGGTTTATGGAAAAAATATTATATGGTACAGGTGATGAAGAAATTGAATTTCAATATACCTCATATGCAGGAACAAGAAAATTTACAGCACCATTTGAAGGAGTATTACCAACATTAGACAGACGTCATAGTGAAACAAAATCACAAGGAATGAGAGATTTCTACGAAATGTATATGACAAACTCACACTGTCACGCATGTAATGGCGCAAGATTAAAATCCGAAATATTAGCCATAAAAGTAGGAGACAAAAACATAAACGAACTAACAGAAATGTCAATAAGAAAAATAAAAGAATATTTAAATAATTTAAAGCTAAACAAAACACAAGCAATGATAGCAGAACTAATATTAAAAGAAATCGACCAAAGGCTACAATTCTTAATAGACGTTGGACTAGAATACTTAACACTATCAAGAAACGCAGGAAGCCTATCAGGTGGAGAAGCTCAAAGAATTAGGCTAGCAACACAAATTGGTTCAGGACTAACAGGAGTATTATATATCTTAGACGAACCAAGTATAGGACTACATCAAAGAGATAACGACAGATTATTAGCAACATTAAAAAAACTAAGAGATTTAGGGAATACATTACTTGTAGTAGAACATGATGAAGACACAATGTATGCAGCAGATCAAATAATAGACATAGGGCCAGGTGCAGGAACACATGGTGGAAGAGTAATGGCACAGCGGAACAGCAGAAGAAATAAAACAAGTAGAAAACTCAGTTACAGGCCAATACTTAAGTGGAAGAAAACAAATAGCAGTACCTAAAAAAAGAAGAAAACAAGTAAAATCAAAAGTAATAGAAGTACAAGAAGCAACAGAAAACAACTTAAAAAATATAAGTGTAAAATTTCCACTAGGATTATTTAACTGTGTAACAGGAGTATCAGGCTCACGGAAAATCAACACTAGTAAATGAAGTTTTATACAAAACAATAGCAAAAGAGCTAAATGGAGCTAATGAAAAACCAGGAAAATGTAAAGGCGTAAAAGGACTACAAAACATTGATAAAATTATAAATATAGACCAATCACCAATAGGAAGAACACCACGTTCAAACCCAGCAACATACACAGGAGTATTTGATATAATAAGAGATATATTTGCAGCAACAGAAGAAGCAAAACTACGTGGATATCAAAAAGGAAGATTCAGCTTTAATGTATCTGGTGGAAGATGCGAAAGCTGTAACGGAGACGGAGTTCACAAAATAGAAATGCACTTTTTACCAGATATATATGTACCATGTGAAGTATGTAAAGGAAAAAGATATAATAGAGAAACACTAGAAGTAAAATACAAAGGAAAAACAATAGCAGATGTGCTAGATATGACAGTAGAAGAAGCATTACAATTTTTTGACAAAATACCAAAAATAAAACAAAAAATTCAAACACTATATGATGTAGGACTAGGATATATAAAACTAGGACAACCTTCAACAACATTATCAGGTGGAGAAGCACAAAGAGTAAAACTAGCAACAGAACTATCAAAAAGAGCGACAGGAAAAACATTATACATTTTGGATGAGCCAACAACAGGGTTGCACATAGCAGATGTTCATAGACTAGTTGACATACTACAAAGACTAGTAGACACAGGAAATACAATAATTGTTATAGAGCATAATTTAGACTTAATAAAAACATGTGACCATATTATTGACTTAGGACCAGAAGGCGGAGATGGTGGCGGAGAAGTAGTTGCAGTCGGTACACCAGAACAAGTTTGTAAAAATGAAAGAAGCTATACAGGAAAATTCTTGAAGAAATATTTGTAATACAATCAGAAGTAAACAGGTTAATTAAAAAAGTAAATTCCACATAGCAATAAAAATTGATTGTACGCAAGAAAAGTCCACATCTAGGATATTTT
>CANBES010000006.1 GCA_947367845.1 uncultured Clostridium sp.
GTTTTTAATAGTTCTTTTTCAATATCTCCGCCCCTATCTAAAGCCCCTATTGCTTCCAGCTCTATTGTTTCTAATGCGGTCGCTTTATTTGTTGCATCTTTGGCTTGCCCCGCTTTTCCTAGTATTCCATTGTCTCCTGTTAGTGTGCTTATTGCTACTCCGTGCTAGTATTAATAACACTATTATTGTGATTACTAATGCTGTAAGGATAAAATGTTACTTTTTTCATCAAAAATATATGGGTTTTCGTAACCCTTTAAATAAAAATCAAATTTTGTATCATTGTATATAACAACTTTATCAACTAATTCCTTACAAATGTTTTTACTAAACTTTTTCAAATTCAATATGTTATCTACCGTTTTTCTAACACTACTTAATATTTCTTCAATATTATCTCTAATTTTGATTTTCTGCTCTTGTGCTTTTAGTTCTTTTTCTAATTTTATCATTTTGTTTTCTATCTCTTTGTTCTTTAGTCTATAAGTTTCTTCATCAATTATTTCTTTTATACACAAATCTAGTAGTTTGTTTTTTTCTTTACAAAGTTGTTCTTTTTCCTTTAAAAGTATATCACTTAATTCAGTTTCTTTTTCACATTTATTTATTGCTTTTTTTACATATTCTTCTACATCTCTTTTGATTTCATTTTTATTAGTTAATATTTCTTTTAAAGCCTTTGTAAAGCATTCTTTTAGAAGTTCATTATTTACTCTATCATTATCGCATCCTATTTCTTGGTCATTTTCTATATGTTTCTTTCCATATTTAGTAGCAGTGTAACATCTCCATGTTTTTCTTATTGTTCCATCTTTTCTTTTTCTATTTTCGCCACCAACATAAGATGCACCACAGCAAGCACAAACTAATTTGCCAGAGAAAGTATGCTTATTTGTATATTTACTTTTTTCGTGTTTATACATTTCACTTCTTCTTTTCAATTCTTTTTGTGTTGCCATAAATGTTTCCCTGTCAATTATAGCTTCATGATGATTTTCTTTATAAATAAATTCTACTTCGCCTTGATTATATTTTTTAGTATGCTCTAAAAAGTCAGTAGTATATGTAATCCTTTGTTTTAAATCTCCTATGTACTTCACATTTTGTAAAATATCTAGAATCGTTGATTCTCTCCAGTCTGTTGACTTCTCTTTACTTCTAGTTCTCTTGATTTCAACTCCTCTTTCTTTTAGTTCTTTTGCAATAGTATAAGCACCTTTACCTTCATGAAGATACATATTAAATATTTCTCTTACTATTGCTGCTTCTTTTTCGTTAATTACTAATTTGGTCTTTTTACCAGTTATAGGATCTCTGACAAAATCGTAGCCATATACTATATTTCCAAAAGCAACTCCTTTTTTCATACTTTGTATTACTCCAAATTGTACCCTTTCAGAAATTCTCCTACTTTCATCTTGAGCTAATCCTGCCATTATTGTTAGTCTTAATTCTCCATCTGTATCAAATGTACTAATATTGTCTATTATGAATCTTACTTCAATTCCTATTTTTTTAAATTCTCTTGTCTTTTCTAGTGTATCTACTGTATTCCTTGCAAACCTACATACTTCTTTTGTCAGTATAATATCATATTTGTTTTTTAGCCTATCTCGATACATTCTATTAAAGTCATTTCTCTTTTTTAATGATGTTCCACTAATTCCTTCATCTGCATATATTTCAATTAGTTTCCAGTCCTTATGTTGGCTTACATATTCTTCAAAATACAACCTTTGATTTTCCAAAGAATTTTTTTGATCTTCATGGTCAGTAGATACACGACAGTATGCAACAACTCGCTTCATACTCTCTTATACCTACCTTTCCCTTAATTTTTTCAATTTCTTTGCTATTTTAATTCTTTCAGCCATCTGTTTTTTATATTCTTCATTTTCCCAAAGTGCTTTCATTTTTTCACTTCGTGATTTGTTTGCTTTTCTTCTTTTTTCTTCCTTTTTAGCTGTATCAACTTCTTTCTCTATTCTATTTCTTATATTAGTAGCTTCTTTTTCATTGACTTGATATTTTCCATCAACAAAGTCATAACCATATATTTTTTCTCCAATGTTTCTATTGTTTTTTACTTTTTTCTGTATTTTTTCAAATTCTTTTTTTCCTATTATAGCTCCGTGATAAATTTTCTCTTTTTGCTTTACTTCTCATTTCATTTTCGCTTTGAATCATAAAAACAATTATTTGAATTTGTGTCCTTCCTACTGCATCTGCTGTACTAATTTTTTCGTCCAAGAAAATTACTTCTATTTGTTTTTGATTAAAAAATTTTATAAAAAAGTCTACCTTATAATTAGTTGCTTGACAAAATTGCCTTACATTTTTTATTAAAATAATATCAATATTTTCTTCTAAAGCTTCATTTAATAATTTCTCAAAACTTATACATTGTTTATTTTTTGTATAGTCTATAAATTTTTTTACTATTTTCCATTCTCCATAATCTTTAATATACTCTTGTATTTGCTTTTCAAAATCTTTTATACTCTTTTCATTATTATATAATCCATAAGTTACTACTTTTTTCATCCTTGCTTGTCCTTTCCTACTTTCTGTGCTAAAATAGTAGCAGAAAGTATTTTAATATTTTCCGAACTATCTATATTAGTTTCACGGCTATTGGATAGTTCTTTTTTATTTTTCAATATCATTATGTATTGCTGTTTTCTTTATAATTGTTGCTTTGTTATCTTTTGTTTTCCTTAAAAGTACCTCTTTTTGCTCATTTTCTGATAATTGTTCTGGATTACCTACTCTGCAATATGCAAAAACTCTCATTTCTGTTTTAGGCATCAAGCTACCCTCCTTTCAAAATCTTTGTCTATCTCTATAATTGCTAATTTCATTTCTTCTTCTGTTAGTATTCCTTGTTCATATAGGTCTTTTATAATTCCTATCTCTATGCACTTTTTAGCAATTTCTCGCATACAATTCCTCCAATTTAAAAAGGAAGTTTTGTATTGCCTATAAATAGCATACTCAACTTCCTAAATCTTTTCCAAGGTACAAAATTTACCTTGCCTATATTTTTATAGATTTGACACATTATTTTCTATCTTTCACATTTTCTGCTTGTTTTTCAACTTCATCTGGAGAATATAAATCAATAAGTGTTAAGATATATTTTCCAAATTCCTCGTTTGAAATTTCCAAGTTCCCTGTATGTTTTAGATATTCTCTTGCTACCATTCCATAAGATGCAATTTGATTTCTCGTAACAAATTCTGTTTTTTCTTCTATTCCCTCTCTATGTGGCACTTCTTTTTTGATTTTCTCTAAATCTATTCCTAATGAAATAATAAGAGCTTTATCTACTTTTCTCAATTCTCCAATATCTAAAGCTCCTATATAATATTTTAATCTTGATTTGTCTATTGCTCTGATTTGTTCTGTCAAAACAAGTGAATTTTGTTTTAGTCTATCTTTATACCCTTTTATATACACATGAGTTGGTATAATCGATTTTGAATTTACTTTACTTGTTATTGGTGCAATTATAACAGTTGGACTATGCTCATTTCCTATATTGTTTTGCAATATTACTACTGGTCTTACTCCTGTTTGTTCACTTCCTACATAAGTTTCGTCTAAAGCTGCATAATATAAATCTCCTCTTTTAATTTCCATTTTATTTCTATTCTCCTTTTTTTCTTTATAATTTTTCAAATATTCCATTTGTTCTTGATCTTCCATTATTTTTTCTTCTTCTGTTTTACTCATACTCGCATATAGAATCATTAAATATGTAAATATTGTGATAAGTATAAGTAGTATTAAAAATATAATTAGTAAAATATTCATTGTTTTATTTCTCCTTTTTTATTCAAAAAGGCTACCTTATAGATTAGATAGCCTTTTACAATTACTTTCTATCTTCTCCTAAAATTCATTAAACGGCAATTAGCTAAATTGCTCCACAGGACTTCCACCTACCTGCTTTCAACAGATTTGTTCTCAATGCGTGGGACGGTTTTATCTCGCTCGTGCTATGACTAAACAAGTGTATCATTATACCTACTACTTGTCCTCGCCTTATAAGTGGCTATCTTATATTTAAGTAAAGTGATTTGTGAGATTACTTTTTAACTAGCTCGAATAGTAGGAATGTATTTAATGAATTGCTATTTAATTTTCAAAGTTCATGTGGAATAAAAATTCCTCTCATTTCTCCTGTGAAAAAATGAGAGGTTTGTAGGATTAAATTTTTAAATTTTTATAAATTTTTTTAATTTTTCTAAAATTCTATCTCTTTTATCTTGAATTGTAGTGTAATGTTTGCCTACTATTGCAGCATATTCTCGCAATGTTTTATTTTCAAAAAATAATGCCTTTATTAGTTTATATTCTTCTTCAGTTAGTTGTAATAAAGCTATTCTTAATTTTTCTATTTCAATTTTTCTTTCAAAAGTAGCTTCTATATTATCTATTGGATTTGAAATTATATTTTTTAATGCTACTCCATTTTCAGATTCATGATCATAAGAAATTAAATTCATTTTTCTTGCAACTCGATCTAAATATTTTTGTCTTTGTTCTTCATACTCTATAATTTCATAATCTTTTTTTGATACTTCTAGTAAAATATCATCTAACTTAATAAATTTCTTTTTCTTATATGTACTGTATTTTTTTCGTTTCTCTTTTAGTTCTTTATATGTAATTTCTTCATAAATTCCTTTTTTTAATTTTATAAAACATTTTGCATTATCTTGCATTTCTCTTTCCTCCAATCAATTCGTTTTTGTGAATTGATTGGTAGGTGGGCTACGGCAATGTTTTTCTTTTAGAGCATAAAAAAAATCAAATATACAACGCATAATTGCACATTTGATTTGAAATAGGCACAAATATCTAATATTTACATTTTTTAATGTAAATACTTGTGAAATTACTTTTACATTTTTACTTGTACCCCTCCCCATATAAAAAACTCCTTTATAGAATAGTGCCTAAACAAAATTCTTAAAGGAGTTTTGAATAATTAAAAAATAAATCAATACTATAATCAAAGTCTAAAATATGTACTTGTAATTATCTTGTGTTTTCTCTATATCTTTTGAATCGCCTCCCTTTTAAGACTTTGATTAAGTTGCTTGCATTATATAGAATTTTACTTTTCTAATGTCAAAAAAGGGGGAATATGGCGAAAAAGGGCGAAAAAAGGCTAAATTTTCTTTTACTATTTTTTCCATTTTGTATTGTGTTTACATAATTTTTATGGTATAATGTTATCGAATTTATAATATAGACATTTGTAGGAGGGTTTCCAGATGCAGAAAGTCCTTATTGCTAATCCTAATGTTGAGCAAAGAATAAGGCTTTGTCAACAGCTTGCAAATGATAAAAGGTTAGAAGTAATAGAAACAGCTGATGGAAAAACTGCTTTAGAAAAATATCTTGATATTAAACCTAATGTATTAGTTTTAGATTCTTGCCTAAAAGATATAAATTGTATTGAAATAATTGATAGATTATCTACAAATATTGCAGATAAGAAAAATAACAACATTATATTAACAGCTCAAAAAGAAGAAAATTTGAACTTGTCTAATGCTGCTAGAATATACAAGGTAATCTATGATGATGAAAATTTTAATGACTTTTATAGTACAATTAACGAAATGTATCTTTTTGGAGAATATGAAGAATTAACTAACGAGGAACTCGATTTATTATTTTTGACATTAAAAATTCCTTTAAATTCAAATGGAACTAATTACATAAGAGAAGCTATTTTTGAATGCTACTACTACCCTGACTTACAGAAAAAATTGAAAGATATTTTTACTATAATTGGACAAAGACACAACAAGCCTAATTCGGCAATACGATCAAGTTTTAGAACTGCATTAGAACGATTAAATATGTATAGAGATACTATCAACTGCCCTATTATGCAATATTTTGATATTGAAGAAAATATAACCCCAAAAGATTTTTTAGAAATTGCAGTAATGTATTTACATCTACAAAAAGGAAAGAAGAAATAAGTTTTGTAAAAAACCTATTCCTTCTTTTTTAGTTTATGCGTTTTCTTTTAATTCTTTATACCCTTGCATTATATTGTCTATTTCCATATTGTTTATTGGCTCTGATACAAATGTATTCAAATTTCTTCCCATTAGATTATATGCTGTTTTCATATATTCATCACTAACATTATCACTTGTAATTATATTGAATATTGGCACATTATCTTTTAAACTTTCTTTTGATTTCCTCATTATTTCCATACTGTCCATATTGTCTAAATTCATTTTTGCAAAAACCATTTCTGGCTTTGATTCTATAATTTTATTATATGTTTCTTTTCCGTCTGTTGCTGTGTCTACTAATTCAACATAGTCTAAGCCTTTTATTGTATCTGCTATTTTATTTCTTATTTCCTCGTTATTATGAGCAATTAGAATTTTTATCTTTTTCATTCTATTCTCCTCTAATTCATACATAAATTCTACTGGATTTTGGTATAGTGCATTTCCTTTTTTCACATCTACACCATGTTCCGTTTTTATTATATCTCCATTCGCTATTAGCAAAGTATATTTATCTTCCATGTCCTTTTCTTGTCTAAAGTCTGTTTCTCCTATATTTCCAAAATTTCTAAATACATTTTTAGTTTTCTCAAATTCTGCATCTGTTATTGCAAATTCGTCTTTATTTTTCTCTGCTGTTTCTCGAAGTGGCATAAATTTAAAGAATTTCCATTTGCTAATATTATAATTGTTTAGGAATTCTCCTAGCTGCTCCATCTCATTTATGTTTTTCTTGCTAACTACTGTATTTATATTGACTTTTAAACTTTTTCCTTTAACATAGTCTAATATAGTTTTAACTTCTTCAAAATGATTTTTGCCTCTTCCTAATTCTTCATTAGTATCATCATTTATCGTATCTAATGACAATGTCAAAGAATCTAAATAATCTAAAATCTCTCTCATATTTTCATTTTGTGCTAATACCATTCCATTTGTTATTAGCTTGTTTTTTATACCATTTTCTTGTGATATTTTCAATAGTTCTTTTAAATTTGGATATAGTAGTGCTTCTCCCCCTGTCCAAGTAATGTTGTTTACCCCATCTTTAATCAAATTATTTAATATCTCTTTATTTTCTTCATAAGTAAGATCGTTAATACCTAAAAATCTGTGGCAATATTTACAATTTTGATTACATTTTGTTGTAATATTCCAACAAACTCTCTTTTTTTGCATTTTTAACATCTCTCTTTCTTTGAAATTGATACACAATTATTATATCTTGTAAGAATTTTCCTGTCTATTCTCAAATATTTAATCAGTATTAAATATTTTTTAATACAAAAAAAGAATACCCTTTGTTTTAAGGATATTCTGCCTATTTGCTTATATTCATTTATTACTTATTTTTTAAGTATTTTTTTATAAATTTCTTATCTACTTGTGTTAGCATATCTTTTATATACACTAAATTTATACTCAATTCTGGCAATTCTATTGGCAATTCAACTTCGTATAATTCTCCATTCTCTAATTGTTTCTTGACAGCTTCTTTCATTACATAAGCTATTCCTAGTCCATTCATTACTGCTTCTACTCTTATTTCTGTTGTATCACATTTCATATTAGGTTTAATTTTTACTTTGTGTTCTTTTAGAATCTTGAATAGATTTTTAGTAGAAATTGTATTGTCAAAATTTAATATATATCGTAAATCTTCTAATTCTTTTACATTTTCAATTTTCAATGGCTCTTTTGCAACAAATATATTGTTTACTTTTTTTAATTCTTCAATTACAAACTCATCTGTTTCTGTTGGTATAACATCTGTTATTACAAAACCAAGTTTGTGATTTTTTAACATCTCAAACATTTCACTTGGATTTGCACCACAAGTTAACTCAATATTTAAGTTTGGAAAATCATTTTTGGCTTTTTTGATATATTCCATTAAGTAATAATTAGTCAAGTGAGATTGACACCCTAAATTTATAGTACCATTAGCTAAATCATTTTTTTCTTTTATTACTTTTTCGGCAAAATCAAAGGAAGAAATACTTTTATTAACCATTTCAAATAATTCTTTTCCCTTTTCTGTTAGCTTTACTCCATTTTTTTCTCTATAAAATAGTTTCACATCTAATTGATTTTCTAAATTGCTTATCTGTGTACTAATATTAGCTGGAGTCTGATCTAATTTATTTCCTGCATCTGCATAGCTTTTAGAACTTGCAACTACACAAAATATCTTATACAAATTATAATTTACATTAGACATAGTAGCACCTCTCAATCGCTATTATTATATCATATTATGTAAATAAAGTAAAGAGTTTTGCCCTATTTCTAGGCAAAACTCCATGTATTATTCGTTATTTTGTTTTGAATATAATAAATTTGCTTTTCTAATATCAAACTTTGTTCCGATTTTTAGGTTAAGTGTTTTTACAAATTCTATTAGCTGCTCTATATTTTGTTCTGCATTTTCTACTTTCTTTGCTTCTAGCTCTATAAATATTCCTAAATCTTTAACATCTTGAATATATGCTATAAACTCATCATTTTCGTACATATAGTTTTTATCAATCATATTTAAAAATCTTGTATAACCTAATATATTCAAATGTTTTTCTGCTTCTTCTATGCTCATAACTTTTAATACAGACTTTTCTGTACTTATCTCAAATCCATTGCTGTTATGATTTCTTCTTTTACAAACTATCTTTTTGTCATCTTCATTAACATATCTAATAATTAGTGTGTCTGTAATTCTTCCATTTTTAGGTGCAAATTCATTAGTTTTATCATTTTTCATATATATATCATCTAATGTAAATTCTTCTATGTATTTGAATCCTTTATCTTCTAAAACTTTAACAATAGTTGATATTTCTTCAAAGACTTCACAAGTTATTTCTACATCTTTTATAAACTTTGTTTCTCTTACTGCATCTCCAACATATTCTTTTAATTTTTGTTCTAGTAACTCAAAATCACATGAAATGCTAATAAAAAATGGGATTTTTATATGTACTACATTTTTGTATATTTTCTTTGCTTTTGAATATATCACATTTTTATTATCATTTATAAAATTGCTTTCTGCTTGTAAGAGATCTCTATACTTGTCCCCTCTACTATTAAAATCTAATAATTTTATTGCTGTTTCTGGAACTGGTAGCATTTCAGAGAATCTTATAATAGATACATTTTTTCCTTTTCTATCTTCTACTCTTATAAAACTAGGATTATCTTTGTACTTATCATAACCTACTTTGTATGAATATAAAGGTGCAAAATATAAATAATTTTCTACCCTTAATACAATTCCTACATAAGGTCTTTTTTGCTCTTTATTCCAACTAACATGACTATCAAATTTGCTCAAATAGTCTATGTAATCTTCATTTACTGTATAAAATTTTAGTGTTTCATTTTCTCCCATTTTTGCTCCTTTACAAACAAAACAGGATATATTACTATACCCTGTTTGTATTTTAAATCTCCCTACTTGAGGCAAGGGTTTTCCTAATGTATAACTCCCTACTTAAGGCAAGGGTTTTCCTAATGTAAATCTCCCCACTTTCGGCAGGGGTTTTTCCGATTAGTAATCATACGATTACTCTTTTAGTATATTCATTATACACTATTTTTATAACATTGTCAAACAAATTTTTACACTAATTTCTTTTTTCCTTTATTTTATTCAAATTAGGAAATGTAGCAACAACAATATCTTTTAAGATTTCTAATTCTTCTTCATCACACTTATCAATGATATTTTTCAATATTTCTTTATTGGTGTATTCTTTATTATTACTCATTCTTTCTCCATATAATAAATAATCAGAAGATTCTTTTAATTTTGAACATATTTGATGCAATGTATGTATGCTACAACTCTTGTCGCCTTTTTCTAAACTCAAAAGATAATTTTCAGTTCTATCTATCATTTCAGATGCTTTTTCTCTTGTTAATCCTATACTTTCCCTCGCATTTTTTGTTCTTTCTCCAAAGCCCTTCCAGTCTGTATATTCCTTTTTATCTGTTCTGCTCATTATTTCGCCCCCATACCAACAATAATTTTTATAATTTCTGTTAGTATTATCTCATTTTAGGCAAAATAATATTAGAAACCAATAATAATTTATATTATTATTATTAGTCATTTTATAAGCAAATAAAAATACGATTTTAAATCGCTTTGAGTTTACATTTTTTGTTTTATCAATTTCATATACTTATCATTTAATTTTTGTAAATATTCAAGGTTAGCATTAGTAATTTGAGTATTTTTTACTACCCCATCTTCTTGCATTTCGTCAAAGTATCTATTGTTTAAGTATAATAGTTGTTCAACTATTTCTTGCTCATCAATATTACAAGCTCTCAATGTTGCATATACATAAACATTATTTGAAAAATGATTTAATTCTTCCTCTTGAGCATTAGGAAAAGATTTCCTCACTTCTTCCTTTATTTTTATTGTCATTTCTAATCTAAATGGCTTGTTCAATAATTCGCTATAATCTTTCACAATTTTCTTCTTTTCATTTTCTAAATATTGTTTTGCTTCTAAATATTTTGCAATTACTTTATCTGTTACTACTGATTGTTCATATAGTTTATCATATTCAGTTGCATTATCAACAAGTCTATTTAGTTCATTTTCTGCATTAGTAATATCTTGATCTAGCTTTACAATGTCATACTTCATAAATTTCCTCCTTTCATTTTCAAGGTTGTGCCTTTCAAATTGTAGCATAAAAAAATGATAAAATCAACATACTTACAATAAAAGGAAGGAATTTTTTTATGAGCAATAATAGAAATCCATATAATGGGCTAAAAGGCAGATTAAATGTTACTGGCGAAAATATAAATCGTATTAGAGTACAGCAAAATTTATCTGCACAAGCATTATCTGATAAACTAATTATGATTGGTTTAGATATTCATAGGCAAGCTATTTACGATATTGAATCTGGAAAAAGAACTGTAGCTGATTATGAACTTTGTGCAATAGCAGAAATGTTAGATACAACTTCTGATGCACTACTAAAAGATTTTTCTAAATATGTAAAAAAAGAAAAAAATTAAAAGAGATTACTAAAATTTGAAATAGTAATCTCTTTATTTATACAAATTGTAACTTATTTATAAAGTCTTTTTACTTGATATTCATAATGACTATCTGATTCTAAATTTGTTTTATGCAAATTTTATAGAATCAATAATAAATTTACTAATTTCTTTCCATTCATCTTCTAGTTCTTTGGTGCAATTAAAATTAACTAATCTTAATTTACCATCAACTGAAAATGCTATTATATGATTATATATTTCTGTATCTGAAGCCTGTGTTGTAAATTCTATTTCTCCAATTTTATGATTATTTATTTCCCAAAAGTTTACTTTTACATCTTTTGAATAATTTTTATATGTAGATTCCATTGTTTTTATATATTCTTCTATTTGAGTATTTTTCATTGCTACATCATTCATAACTAATGCTACATTTATTGTTCCTCTTTCATTTGTATAAACTAATGATGGTGGATTTCCATTTGGATATTTTACATTTAACATTTCATCACTCATTATTTTAAATTCGGTTGGTATCTTTAGTGAAAAGCCTCCAAAATCTTCATATTGTGTTTTAATTATATTTCCTTTATTACTTGTAATCTCCAATGTATTTTCTATTTCACTAATATACGGATCTTTATTAACAGATATATTTGTTATTGTAATAATACCACTAATTAAGGCAGCTACTATACTTATAACTAATACTATTTTTAAAGATTTTGTTTTATCTTTATATTCTGGTATTTTACTTTCCTTATTGTATATTTGATACATCTCTTTTATATCTTTATCATTTTTTACATCTATAAGAATTATTGGAATTGCAATTATCATAATTAAAATTGAATTGATTATAGTTATATTATTGAGAATTAAATTTTTGCTTGTTGCAAAAACATTTCCTACAACCATTATCATTGTAAGCAATATAATAATTATTTCATAAACATAGTAGTCCTTAAATGCTTTGTTTTCTTTTTTCATCATTTTTTTAAATTCACTTTTTTTCATATTTTCCTCCAATTTACTATTTTTAATATACTACGAACTTGCAATTTTTAATTATTTCAACACTTCATTTAATTCTTCTAGTGATAATCCTCTAATTAATATATTATTATCTTTTTCATCAATAACAAATTTCATAAGTCTATTTATTGCTTCATAATAATCTATATCTCCTAAAACTCCATTATTTGTTGTACTTACAAGCATTAGTTTCCATTCATCAACCTCTGTATTATTTACTTTATACAATAATCTCGGATTTTTAGGAAAGGAAGTTAAAGTGCCTTCTGTTAGTGCAAATGCACCAAATGGCTTACTATCTTTACCATTATAAAAATTTGGCTTTCCTATATAAGCATTTTCCCAATTATTATTTTCTTTTTTCTTAAATTTATCAAATAATCCCATAATTACATCTCCAATCTTTTTATAAATTACTATTCATGTTACGATTATATAATAAAAGACAGATAATTTCAACTTATTATCTTCTTCACGAATTGTAATTTGTAATTATAATCCAAATAAATCTGGGTTTACTAATGGTACAATCAATTCACAAATATCGTTATTCGAATCATACCCCCAATAACTTTGATAAAAGCCATCACCCAATCCACTAGCAACCATAACTAGCTTATTTTTTGTATTAGGATTTTCCCATTCTATGAAATCTCCACCTTTTCTTTGATATTGTGGAAATTTTTCATAACTTTCTTTAAATAGTTTAGCAAAATAATCATCATAGTGGTTTCCGTCTGGATTATCTTCATACCACTCATTTATAAAATCTTTATACTCTTTTGCAACTTGTTCATCACAAATAGAAATCATACCTGCATCAACTGGAAAGCCACTTAATACTCCGTCTGTTCCAATAAATGCTGCACTTTCTTCGGTAGGATTAGCCAACTTATATAATATTGCTACTGTTTTCTTTATTTTCAATCTAACAGTACACATACGAACTCCTACCTCGTTACTTCTACAAATAGAAATTTCAACTGGATATTCTCCAACTGGCACTTGAATATTAAGAACTGGACTGTATTTATTTGATGGTAAATATGCAAGAGGATCAGCAACAACTATTTTACCTGTTGGACAATCAACTTTTCCAATGGTTAAATAAAATCTTGTATCACTTTTTACAAATTGTCCTCTTATAACATCAACATCTTTTTCGGTACTTGAAATATATTTTAAATTAGCCTCAAATCCCTTTCTAATGTCTATTTGTGTATTTTGCTCTTTGTCTACATTTACATTTTTCTTCTTTTTATTAAATAATCCCATAATCAATCTCCTTCACAACTTACTAATTGATGTTATCATTATATAATAAAAGACTGATATTATCAACTAATCATCTGCTCTATAACTTGTAATTTATGATTTACTTATTACTTTTTTCTGTCAACTTTTTTGTTTACACTATTGCTAATAATATAGAAATTTGAAATATAGCTACTGATAAAATTCTTATTTTCCATTTTCAAATTTTAATTTTTTTTGGCGCTTAGCTTCAAATTTCCAATAACCATGATTACGATTTCGATGTTTTTTTTGAATCTTGTTTTGATTGTTTTTCATGTCTTGTTCAGCATTTAATATAATAGCTTTTTTTTCGTTGGAAACAAATTTAAGAAAAACATCATATAGGTACAGCCATCCATCGTATGAGATTTCAGTAAGCGTTGACTCTAATTTAATTTTTAAAAACTTGCAAATGCGTTTTTGTTGCTCATAAGTAAACAATTTTTTTGTTTTATCTTTGAAAGTATTTCCAGATGCTAAAAATATATATGACAGAAAATTTCTATAGTCTATCGCATCCTCAACATCAGCAGATGTTTTTCTTTGAAAGTGAGCAAAACATATTCGTGCATTTGGCACAGGATAAAAATCTGATGGTTTAAACTCATAAATCAATTCAGCGGAAAACCAAGGTTTGTATAAAAGAGACCTCAAACTTTCGTTATAAAAGGGCTGTCCAGAATACCTGAGAAAAGCCTCATACTGCATTATGAAATATATATCTTCAGGAGGATTATCGGCTTCAAATACCTTTTTCACAATATCAGCAGTTATGTTAAATGGAATATTTGCACATACTTTATATGGTTCTTTTACTGATATTTTATATTTTAAAAAATCCATCTCTATTATTTGAACTTTTTTAGATTCTTTATACTTTTCAGATAAAGTTTTCGCTAATTTCGCATCAAACTCTATTGCTATAACTTGCTTGCTTTTTTTTGCAAGTTCAATGGTAATAATTCCTTTTCCAGGACCTATCTCAATTATAATATCGTCGTTACAAATATTACTCTTTGATAACAAAGTCGCTACAAGTTGTTTACTATGTAAATAATTTTGCGAATGTTCTATTCCCATAAATACCTCCTTTACAAATTACTATTAGTCTTTCAACTTAACTATATAAAATATTGCTAAATTTCTTATTAAGATTACTTATATCTTTTGAACTCTGATTCATAATATAATCTGTTACTTTTATTTTTAAGTTTTCTCTTTCTTCTTTTGTATAATCTTTATCTTCAACATATATTCCTGCCTCATTAAATAATTGTTTTTCACTTTTTGAATATTTCATTATTACATCCTCTTTTCCATATTTTAATTCATCTAAATTATTCCCTTATTGCTACCATAAGTTCATTGTCTTGTACTGTTCTATTTGCATTTTGATATGTAAATTTTGCACCTGTGAAATAAACTTTATAATCTATACCTTCTAGTCTTGTTTTACATAGTGCTAAAAATTTGTCAACTTCCTCTTCTGATAAATTATGCTTAACTCTTAATTCATAGAAAGTAAAGATAATTTCATTTTCATTTTTTATCATCTTTTCATTTATAAGATTCTCTACAAATTGCGTTGTCATTGTTTCCACTCCATTCTGTATTGCATTATATCATTTATTTTTCATTTTGTCTTTAAAAAACAAAAAAATCGCAGAAGAAATACTTATTTTTTATAAGTAGCTCTTCTGCTTATTTTTATTAGTACATTGGCGTTCCATACCCTAAAATATCTAAACTGTTTATATCATAATCTCTTCTGCAACAACTATCGCTCGAATTTCCCTCTATTGTATAAACTCTTCCATTTTCTGTTTTTTCTACTATACCTACATGATCTGCTTGTCCATTCCTTACTCCTGTTTCTTTATCTGCCCAGTCAAAGAAAATAATGTCCCCTGGTTTTGGAGAGAATCCTTTTTCTTTCCAAAGTCCACAAGTTCTAAACCAGTCTACACCTTCACTCTGACACCCAGCAAATTTGGGAATAATTCCTGCTTCAATGTAGCCACATTCATTAGCACACCACGAAACAAAGCAAGCACACCATTCCACACGAGAATCATATCCATACCAACTCCAATATGGTTGTCCTCCAACATTTCCTATTTGTGAAGCTGCAACTAGCACAATATCGTTACTTCCAACAGATGAGCCATATATTACTGATGACCACATATTAGCATATTTATTATCTGTTAACTCTAGTAGTTGTTCTCTTTGTGCTTGAGTAAAGTTGTATTTGTCTGCCATTTCATTTGCTGTTTTTCCTGTTATTGTAATATGCAACTTAACTTTTGTTACTGTTACTCTGTCAGTAGATGCAAAACCTATTCTTATTTCTTCATGACTTTCTTCATCTTTTGTAAATGATATTTCATTCATTTCCCAAAAAATCTCTTTTAGAAGATTAACCTTTTCATCATTTAAGGTTATTACATCTGCTTCATTATTACCATTGCTTAATTTAACTGTGTATATTGCTAGTACATCTTTCCATTCTGCTCTATGCGAATTTATATCATACTCATCATAAGGATTATCTTTCTGTATTTGTGTTATCTTATTCATAAATTCTGTATTTAAGTCTGCTATTACTTGATTCATTGTTACTACTTGTTGTTGTCCATTTACAGTTATTGTACTACCTGTATCTTCACTTGAAAAGAAAATGCCAAAAATCGAACTAACTAGCATTGCTATTAAGCAAACTACAATTATAATTAGGACAACGATCCACCCACCTGCTACTAAAAATGCAATTAGTGCTTTTGTTGCAACTATGATAGCCTTTATTGCTGCTATCGTTGCTTTTATTCCTACTTTTATTGCCTTTACTGTTGCTTTAGCTGTTGCCTTTGCCATTTGTATTGCTCTTTTAGTTGCTTTGGCTGTTGTTTTTGCTACCTGCTTTGTTGTTTTAACTGTTCTTTCTGCTGTTTTTATTTCTTTTTTTATAGTCTTTGTTGCATTTTTCATTTGTTTTACTACTTTTTTGGCATGATTTTTCTTTTTTATCGTTTTCATTTTTTGATTTACATTTTGAATATTTTGTACTGTCTTGTCAAAATTCTTTTTTCCATATTTATTAAATCTATAAATATTATTAGGTAGATTACTTGCTGTTTTTGATATTTTATTTATTGCATACTCTGTTCCACTATCACTTGTTTCTTCTTGGTATGTTTCTTTTGTTTTGTCCTTTGCTTGTACTAATCTGTCTTTCATTTTCTCTGTGCCAACTACTGCTTTGTTAATTGTTTTTACTGTTCCTTTTTTGCTTTCTTTAACTTTAATATCTGCCAAACAAATACCTCCTAATTGTTTATTTTTCTTGCAATAACTACTAATCTTCCGTTCTTATTGCTATATTCACAAGTAGAAAGTGTAATAAATTTATCTTGATATTGAGGGTTTATATTTGTTTCATAAAATGATAATTCTTTACACCTATTTATAAATATATTGAACTCATCTTCGCTACTAAAATTTACAAAATTGTAATATTTAAAAGTATTTTTGCTATATACTACTGTTTTAAATACTGCAAAAATTTCATATTTTTGTTTTTCTTCTAATGTTGTAAACTCTATAACCTTATGATTTTCGTAAAATTCTTTTGATTTATAATCTTCTAATGCTCCAAATACCTTTTTATGATTCATGTGATGTCCATAAATTACAAGGTTATCGCTTGTATTTATACTACATTCTTCTGACATATAAGGTGTTCCATAAGATGAATACTTTTTATAAAAATCTCTATGCAAATAATAGTTAGGATCACTTTTTGTCTGCATTATTGGGTAATTTATTGTTGTATCGTTTATTCTTAACCAACCTACAATATCACTATTGATAGCATATAAGTTATCTATATTTATTACTGTTTCTTCTTGTTCTTTTTCTTCTGGATTTGTTTGTTCTACTATTTCAATTAGTTCTTCAAAATTGTTTTCTTGTTCTTTATTTTGTTTCAATTCTTTATAAATACAATAACTGCTAATAAGAATTGAACTTATTAGCAGCATAATGCAAAATACATACAATACTTTTTTCACTATGCAACACCTTCTCCGAGGTTTTGTTGTCATTAGTTTGTATAACTCTGTATTTCGTGGGAATCTGTTTACAAATGGAATTAGTGAACTTCCTATTTTTATTAGCCCTTCTCCTGCATTTACATTTGTAATATAGCTCATTTGTAAGTCTGATATATTTAATAGTTTTGCAAGTTCTACTCTGTCGGTGCTTGCTTGATTTAACATGATAATAAGCTCACTATTTGCTAGCATTGTTCTTGCTGTATGGCTTTGCAACATATCTTCCACATTTTGCGTAATTCCGTGTGCAATATGCTCCGATATTTTCTCACTCTCTTCCATAGTGTGAATAGGAAATTTGCTGAATACTCGTATTGGAATAACAAGTAAATTTCATCAATAAAAATAAAGGTATTTCTACCTTTTGACCTATTCATTGTTATTCTATTCAAAATCGAATCTAGCACTACTAACATTCCAATAGGTAGTAGTTGCTTTCCCAAATCTAAAATGTCATAACACACTAAACGATTATGTGTATCAACATTTGTAGATTTTGCAAATGTGTTCAAACTACCATTTACAAATAATTCAATAGCAAGTGCTATTTCTTTTGCTTCTGGCTCTTGTTGTCTTAACAATTCCTCATAAAAGTCTTGTAGTGTAGGTGGTGTACCTTGATAATTACCTTGCTGATAATACCTATACACACTTGCTGTGCATCTGTCTATTATAGATTTCTGTTTTGCACCTAAATTATTACTTCCTACTAGCTGTTCGCATAGTGAAAGTATGAACTCTGATTTTAATATGATAGGATTTGCTCCATCTCCATAGTCTTTATTCATGTCCATAGCATTGATATGGTTTCCACTTGTTGCTGATATTTTTATTACTTCTCCACCTAGCGATTTTACAAGTGAACTTGCTTCCCTTTCTGGATCTACAATTATCACATCTGCATTAGGATCTTTTAACATTATAGAAACAATTTCTTCTTTTGCTATGAAACTCTTTCCACTACCACTAACACCTAGAATAAAGCTATTTCCGTTCAATAATTGCTTTCTATCTGCAATAATCATATTTTTGCTAATGACATTTTGCCCATAGTATATTCCGTTTTCGTGTCTTATTTCTTGTACTCTAAATGGCATAAATACTGCAAGAGATTCTGTTGTAAGTGTTCTTAAAGTGTCAATTTTTCTTACTCCAAACGGCATAGCTGTATTTAAGCCATCAAGTTGCTGAAATTTTAGCACACCGAACTGACATAAATGTTTTCTTGCTATTGTTAGCAATGCTTCTGTATCATTGTCTAATTCTTCTTTGCTTTCTGCTGTATGCACCATTGTAAGAACTGATATAAACATTCTTTGATCACGAGTTATTAAGTCATCTAAAAACTCTTTGCTTTGTTCTCTTTGTTGCTCCATGTCATAAGGAATAATTGCTGAAAAGTTATTATTTGCATTTTGTCGTCTTTGCCAATTCGTGATATTAGTTTCTATTCCTAATCTTCTATTCTCTGCTTCTCTAACTGCCTCATCCATAGGTATTGGTATAACATCTATACTCATCATCATATTTTTATTTATATCTGTTAATTCTGCTACCATGCTGTCCTTAATATAGCTTGCATACTCTTTCAAGAATATAACTCTACCATATCTGTTTCCAATTTTGAAATAATCACTTTCAAATTCCATAGAATCTGGACAAATAAAATCCTTAAAGCTATGTCCTTTTCTCATATTAGTTATCATATCAAAATTAAATGAAGTTTCTTCTCCCACCCTATAAAAGTCATGAAATATTCTTAATCTTTCTACTGCATCTAATTCAATACATATAGAGCCTAATTCTTTGAAATGATTTATCAAGTCTGTTCCAACTCTTGCAAAATAATTCTTTGCTTCCTCTATACTTTTTTTATCAACTGATATTGTTATAAATTTCTCTTGTACTATACCATTTGAAGCTGTTGCTTTATCTAGTAACATTTTATTATATTCTTTTCTAAATTTATCTAAATCATCATTTTCCATAGGTAATAGCATAGTTTCTTCAAAGTCAATTTTATTTAATCTTCTATTGATTATAGTTATTTTAGTAGTAGCACCTGTATCAAATGAATTTAATAACTCCGAATATTCTAAAAACATTGCTTCTTTATCATCTCTACTTGCTACTGCATAATTTATATCACTAAATTTATAACATTTTGAATACTTATTTTTCCCAATAAAAAAGATGCCGTCTTCCCATATTGCCTTAATAGGAATGGCATCTTGCACACTTCGTGGTATGACAAACTTCTCTTTGTCTTGTTTAAATAATTTATTTAATGTTTTCAATACTTTGCGAATCCTCCTTATTTTTATTTTTTCTCTCTTTTTTTACTTTTCTATTTTCTATGTTTTTCAAATCCTCGTAGTATAAGTTTATTGGCTTGAAAGTTAATCTTTTAGGTGTAAGTATCATTGATTTAATCCAAGCTGCAACAAACTTTTCTGCTGTCATTCCATTATATTTAATAAACCCTAGTGCTGCGAATGGTGCTGCACCTAATATACAAACCCATGATAAAGTTTCAATTCCACAATAAGGTTTTAATATAAAATATAGGATAACAGCTACTACACAAGCACATATAGAAAAAATGAACTGCCTTAATGACAGTCCAAAAAATATGCTTTCCGTATATTCTCTTATTTCTCTATTGATTTTTACTTCCAATTATCGTGCCTCTCTTCCTTTTTTATTCTTATTAAAGTTCTCCATTACTTTTTTATAAATTTGTTCTGAAGTCATATTTGCATCTACATTCCCATCAAAAATATGTTGCCCATTTTTAGTTATCTCACACCAAGTACCCTCTTTATGAATTGAATAACCATTTATTACTTTATGGCTATTTTCATTTACTTTTTCTTTTTGTTTGTCTTGTAATTGTTCTATTGTATATACTTCTGTATTTCTAGCTGAAAATTCCTCAAAATCTATAAAATTATTGTAGTATTTATTGCCAAATTTTAATTCCTTATCTGTAATAATAGAGCCTATTCTATTTACTAAAACACTTTTCTCAATAGTTGCAATTTCTCCACCCTCATCACTATGTCTTAAATCATAACAATATAAGCCTTTGCTTTCTATTTCCTGTTTTTCTGCATTATCTTTGTAATTTGTAACTAAATATTTCATTTTCCTACCTTTCCATACTCTTTTCTGGTACAAGTTTCATTTTCCTTTTAAAACTCTCTTTATATTCTTCTTGTATCTTTTGATAAATTTGCTCTAAATAAATCCCCATTTTTGTGCTACATCTCTTATTTTCATCTGTTATTTTATAAAAGCAATCTCTTGTTTTGAAATTATAACTTTTTAACCTATTGTTTATAAATCCTTGTGTTGCTAATGGTATTTTTATTCCATATAGTTTTGCTAAATATAGAATATTATTTTGTATTGTTCTACCACTGCATTTATCATCTTTATAAAACTCAAAGTCCTCAACTGAAATCATTTCTCCAATAAAGATTTTATATTTCATTTCTTTTAACGCTTTTTTGAATCTGTCATTTACAGCTTTTATTTTCTCTTGTTCTTTCTGTTCCTGTTCTTGCCTTTTTTGTTCTTGTTCCCTATCTCTATTTTCTTCAAATGTTCTTCTACTTTCTCTTGCTTGTTCATAAATCTCTGGAAAGTACCTATTGATATATTCTAATTCACATTTATTGAAATACCTATTTTCATTTATTTTCTTTTTCCAGAATGCTTTTAGATCTAATTTCTTATATGCTTCTGTTATATCTTCTCTATATTTTTCTACTACTGATGGCTCTGATAAATATGAATCTATACTTCCTATAAACATATTTAATCTTATTGGAGCAATTCCTAATTTCCAATATTCATTATTTTTGTCTTTAATTAAAAACTCTTGCACATCATAATATCTTTCTTCTTTTAAAGTAGCTATCTCAACATCATTATATGTTGATAATACTACTTTCTTATTTTTACAAGTTAATTCATTGTTCTCAATATGCCATACTTTTGCAATTTTTATCTGTTCTTGCATTCTATTGTTCCTCCTATAAACCTAACATTTCTCTTACTAATCTATCTGATATTTTAACTGTACCTACTAACACCAACATATTGAATATCAATTCTCCGTATATATTTCCATACCATTGTTACTGCTGCTGCATTTGTATCTACTACTGGTGGGCTTGTTGCAAACAGTGAGAAAATAACACATGATAGCATTATAATTACACCCTCTAGGCATACTGCACTATAACCTTTTATAAAGCTCTTTCCTATATTTTGTGTTGGCTCTCCACCAAAACTTGCAAATGCTATTGGAGATATTGCTGTATATAGATAGATTTTGAAAAATCTTCCGATAAACTGTAAGAATCATTACAAATGACAATACTGTTATAAATAGTCCTCCGTATCAATGTTACTGCCCACAATGGTATGCTTTCAAAGAAATTACAGGCTTCTACTGCTGATATAATTTCATTTGGCAGAACTGTATTTGTTGCTCCACCTAATCCTGCTGCACTCATTACTGTACTTGCTAAACCTTGCACAATCTTAAAAATTGCCATCATTAGCTCTAAACCATAAGTTACTAAAACTTTTGCAACTGCAAATCGTATAAAAAGTTTGAGGGCATGCTCTGGCTTTTTTACTTCTGCAAAACTTCCGACAAGTTTTCATTACTCCTACAACAAAAAACAATACAAGTAATGCTAATGCAATGGCTTGTACTGCTCCATGTATATTTGTTATTACATTCCAGATAGTTCCACCTTTAAAATCAACTGGCGATTGTGATACAAGTGTCCATATTTCACTTAATTTTGAGTTCCATGTTTCTATTGCATTTTGTAGGTTTCCTACTACCCAATTCAATATCTACCACCTCCTAACTTTGTTTTGAATACTTGATATACTCTTTTTGTTTTTTATTTCTCATTTTTGCTGTTTCTTCATCTCTTAATTCTGGATTTTTCTCTTGTAATTTTCTTCGACATCTCGTAATGCTTTCAAAACTTATTCCTTTATTCTTTGCATTAAACATTACTGTTGCAAATTGTTTTCCTACTTCATAAGGATATAATTTGCTTATTACTTGTAATATTAAGTAACAGTCATCTTCTCTTGCAAGTTTATCTTTTCGTAGTATTTCTTCTACTACTGTTTCTAATTTTTTTAATTCTGCTATTTCTCATCATCTCCATATTCCATTAAATCAATATCGCATTTTACTTCATTTCCCCACGAATCCCAACCATTTACTTTTTGTCTTGCAAATAGTTCTACTCTTGGTATATCTCCTAACAATTCCACAATTCTTTTTCTTGTTTCATCTGGCTTTTTACTATGTTCTTCAACTGGAGATATAATTACTTGATGCACTTTTGCAGATATTCTTTTAGGCTTGCCTTTTGTTGCTAATATACATATCTCTGCATTAGCTCTAGTCCAAAAACCTAATCCCCAAAACAATGATGGTGTTTTCTTATTTTGCTTAATCCATACAAAAGCAACCGTTTTATATTTAAAACCCCAATTCTCCAAAACTTTTAGTCCTTCTACTAATGTTGGAAAAGTCATCCACATAAAAAGGACACAGTCTTTGTCAGCTATTTTCTCTACTGGTAATTTGCATATATCTTCTATGCTCATTGTAGAATAATGATTTTCTGCTGAACGACCTTTGCCTTTATCTGAATATACTTTGTATTGCCATGGTGGATCTGCATATATGATTTTATATTTTTTATTTTCTTCTATAAAATTACCTCCTTAAAGTTTTTTAGGAGTAGATTATTTTTTCTTAATAACCTACTCCTTTTACTTTTTAACCACCTGTTATAATATTTAGGATTTCCTTTGCGAAAGTAATAACTACTCCTCCGTGCCAATGTCATGAAACCATTAGCTCGCTGTGATGGATCGTGTGATTTTAATGACATACCAACTTGTACTACTCCGAATCCTAAAATAATCATTCCAACTGCTCTTATAAGTCCAAAAATAAAGTCTGACAAATTATTTATTACTGTTAATGGCTCATCTGCTGCAAATACATGAGATGCTTGTGCTACAAATAATGCAACAATATACAAAATAATTATGCAAGACCTTTTTAATATTTTTAATAAAGTTTTTTTCTTTTTCAATTTATGATACCTCCCTAATAAATTCTTCTAATTCTTCTTCTGATAGGAGTTCATAATTTTCTAGTAATTGTTCTTTTTCAAATGTATCTATCTCATTTTCTTCAATATCTTCATCTAGCACAATAATAGAAGCTGTTGCTTTATCTGTTTTTCCATGAATATAAGGCTCTCCTTTGCCATCAGTAGTCAAAGCTACATTAGGGTGTTTTAATATATCATATTTTAGGTCTTTAACTGGTCTTTCTCCACGAATAAAAAGAAGTGCATATTTATTATCAAGTAAACGCACTTCATCTGGAGTCATAAGTTCTCTTCCTGCAAGTTGATAATTTGTCGAATAATTGCCGCTTCTACCAGAGCTTTTTCCATGTGTGTCTAAATCTATTGTTTCTTTTCCGTAGGAGTTCTGAAACATATTTATGGGTACTTTGCTCGTTTCCACCTAAATACAAAAAAGTATCGCAATTTCCGTACAATACTTTCCCATTGTTTTTCAAATAGTGCTTTAAGCTGTGCTAAATTTTGGAGAATGATAGATACTGATACTGACCTTGATCTCATGACACTTAAAATTTTGTCAAAATCATCTGGCAGACTTACATTTGCGAACTCATCCATTACAAAATGGACATGGATTGGCAAACTTCCACCATACTTATGGTCAGCAATATAGAATAATTGTTGAAATAATTGTGTGTATAATATACTTACTAGAAAATTAAAACTCGTGTCATTGTCTGGAATTAGAGCAAACAATGCCACCTTTTTTTCACCTAAACTAGGCAAATCTAACTCGTCAATTTTTACTATGTTTGCAAGACTCTCTAAATTAAATTTTTCTAATCTTGCAGCAAGTGTAATTTGAATTGATTTTAATGTTTTTGCAGAGCCTGACCTATAATTTCTATAATACTTTAGAGCAATATGCTCTGGGTTATTATATTCTAATTTATCAAATAGAATATCTAATGCACTTATAGGATTTTCTTGTTCTTCATTTACATCTCCTGCTCTTAACATTTCCATTACCATTGGAAAGTTTTGTTCATCTTCTGGAGCTTCATATTTGAGATAAAATATAAGTGCTAGCAATAACATACTAGCTGCCGTGTCCCAAAACGGATCTTGGCTCTGACTTCCGTTTAGGTGTTGTGCTTTTGAAAAGGTTTGTTACCAACCTTTGAACATCATTATCTGTCTTTAAATATTTAAAAGGGTTATAGCAATGACTTTTTTCCATATTGATTAAGTCAAGCACTCTTACCTCATACCCTTTTTTCTCTAATAAATTCCCCGTATCTCGCAAAATTTCGCCGTTTAGGATCTAGGATTACATACGAACTTGAGCCACATTGCATTACATTTGGCTTACCGATAGAATCTTGTTTTACCTGCACCGACTACCGACCACAAATTAAAACATTAAGATTTCTTCTATGTTGTTTTCCATTTAGACCTATTGCTACATTTTGCGTTAATATTTTATTATCATTAAATGGCTTTTGCCTATATTTTTTATTAAGTACACTTGCTATACCCCACTTGGCAGAGCCGTGTTCTTCTCTTCTTCTATAATTCTTTTTTGTAGATTCATATATACTTATTCCTAATACATAAAAGCATATAAAAATAAGAATAGTTTTTATGCTATTCTCACACCATATCAAATTAAATGGATTTTCCATTATTTTTGAAAAATTATTTATTATTCCTACGATTCCATTATTTATATATGGTGCAATTAGAATAGCTACCCATACTACTGGAATTATACCTAATATATACAAAAGCTCATTTGTTTTTTCATTATCTCTCGTTACTTACTCTTTCTCTTTGAAATATTGTTCTTTTTCTAATGGGGATATTTAATAGTCTTAATAATAATTCATTTACAAATTCTGTTGATTTGTTTTCTCTTATTAACTTTGTACGAAGTTCGTTAAGGGAATTTATTATCATTCCATATTCGTACTTATTTAATATTACTACTCTTTGTTCTTCCAATATATTTTTCTCCTATCTTGCTTGTTCTTTTTCTCTACTTTGTTTTGCAAGTAGTTCTATACAATGACTTGTTCTTCCACTTATGTTTTCCATTGCATCATGAATTGGCTCTAGTTCTTCTCTTATTTCCTTTGCTGATAACTCCTTTAGTTCATAAGGAATATCAGTTACATTATAATTTGAAACATCTATGCCATATTTTTTGCAAACCATATAAGATACACAATTAGCTTTGAAAGTATCTAATTCTGTATTTTCTCCTATTTCTTGTTTTGCAAGTTCTTGTGTTACTTCATGGAAAATTTGTGGTGCTTCTGCACCTCTTGCAATATATAATACATCTTTTTCTGAATCATACAATGCACTTCTATCTGTATTTGGTATTTCATTTACTACTTCTACCTTTGCTTGGCTACTATTTAAAAATACTCTTAATAATAATTTATTATCATATCTCATTATAGGATTTGGTTTCTTTCTTATACTAACTTGTGATATATCAGTTAAGTATTTTACATTATAATTTGTTGCCTTTGTGCCATCTTCTCTCATATAAGAATCTGCTGGCTCTAATATTTTTATATCATTTTTACGATTTTTCTTTGGAAAGCCACCTACATTTGTCCAACTATCATAATCTCTTAAAACTGTTGCTTCTGGCATTTGTGCTGTTATTAGTAAACTATTTCCTACTGAATATTGCTCAAACTTACTTTGAGTATCTAAATATTTCTTAAATTCTTGCCCATCTTGTACGATCTTTTCTGCTGTTGTATCAATTAGTGCATATACTTCTTGTTTTTCTTGTTTTTTATATTCAATCCATTCTTCTTTATTATATTGCCTATTTTTTCTGCTATAATTATCAAATACTTGGTCTAATTCTCCCATGTTCATTTACCTCTTTCCTTATTTGCTATTTCTAATTTTGGTGTCTGTACTTGTGGCATTTCTACCATAATACTTTCTTTAGATTTTTGAGCTTTCTTCAATTCCGTTTCAACCTTTAACTCTGCTTCTGCTTCTTTTAACTTTTTCTTAACAGATTCTTTTTGTGCAGGTTTAGTAACCCCCTCGGAATTGTTTTTGCTCTTCAAGGAAGGCTCTGACGGAGGGTTTTTTTCCGTTTTTGCTACTTCGGGGTTTTGATTTTCATTTTCCTTTGGTTTAGAAAAAATATCATCTACCATAGCTTCGTTTACTTCTGTTCTTTCCTCTCCTATATCTGGTGCATTATCTGACAAGTCTTTTTCATTTTTATTAGTAACTTTCTCATTTTCAATTTCTGTTTGAATTGATGCCTTATCATAAGTGCATAAATTATATCTTTCTACAATTCTATTTACTTGTGGTGCATCTTTTGCTCTTACCATTATATCTACCATACCATCAATATTTTTGTTTTTTCTATTTACCAAAGCACAATATAATATTCCATAGCTTCTAGCTTCATGGCAAAAAGTTTTCATATCTTCTTTTTTAATAGAAAAGATTTTTAATTCGTTATCACTTTTTATCATATTATTTAGTCTAGTCTTGCCTTTTGTCTGCTTTTGGTCTTGTGATATAGTATATAATGCTACAGCAATATTTTTTACAGCTAGTCCACTTATTTTTGCTACTACTACTGTTCCATCTAATAGCAATTTAACAGTTTGTTCTGCCGAATCACTTGATATACTCACTATTTTCTTTCTCCTTTTCTTTATCTTGATTTCTATTTTCTACTTCATCAATAATCTCTTTTATCTTTGGTGTTCTTGTTTCAATACCTTCTATTAACTCAATTTCTTGGTTTAGTTTTTTTATTTCACTCTGAAGCATTTTTATTTCTTCATAATTTTTCTGTTTATCACTTTCATTAGCTGCTTTCCTATTTTTCTTCCATAAGCTCTCTACCTTTGCCTTATTTTCTTTTCTATCAAGTATAAGTGATTTTTTATATGCTGAAAGCTCTTGAGCAGATTGAATATTTTTTCTACACAAGAGCTTTGCTTCTTTTGAAATTTTATCCATCTTTTTTATTTCTTCTCTCATTTCTTTTGAATATTGTTTTTTCATCTTCTTATTTTTGGGATACACTTTTAATAAAAAGCAATAATGCAAATATAATGCTTTTATTCCTTTAGCCTTTTTTCTAGTTTTTAGATTTTGCTTTTTTACCATTCTATATCTTTTAGGTTTTGCTCTTGCTTCTGGAAATGGCTCTCTAATTGCTTGTGTTTCATAAATTCTTTTTTCAATATTTTCAATTTTGTAGTCATCTCCAAAGGCTCTTTCTATTCTTATATTCTTTTTGTATGGCTTTTTTCTAACACTTAATTTTCCATAACGATTTTCTACTGTGTAATTCATTTTATTTAATATAGATAAAAAGTCTTTATATGAATATGCTTGTCCTATTGCATAGTCAATATCTTCTTTTGCAATAGTATGATGATTAGATTTATTTACTTCTGATTTATAAAAATTTCTGTAATCTATTTTACTTTTTGGACACTTCTTTTCTTCTATTACACTCAATTTATATTCTTCACAAAGTCTATCTGATGTTTCTCTCATTAGAGCATAAGTTCTATGATCATCATAATATTTTTTTCCATCTTTAAATGAAACAGAATTCAAACAGAAGTGATTGTGTATATGTTCTGTATTCAAATGTGTTGTTACAACAACTTCAAATCTATCTCCCCATAATTCATTTGCCAATTTTACACCAATTTCGTGTGCAATTTCTGGAGTTACTTCGCCTTTTGCAAAAGACTGAAAAGCATGAAAACCTAAAATTCCATTTGTTTTACTATATCTTCTTTTTGTTCTCAACATATCTTCATGTATAGAATCTTTATCACAATTTATTGCTGTAACATATAATTGTTCTTCTGTTTTATATGATGCCTTTGCATATTCAATAACATTATGAAGTTCACTATATGCTTCCTTACTTGTTTTGCTTGGATTAGTTGTATAATCAATTACATGGTCAAGTCTTTTCTTTATTGCTTTTATTTTTGTTGTAGCCATTCTATTTTTCCATATCAAGAAATTCTTTTTTTATATCTTGTGCTAGCTTATTCCATTTTTCATAAACCTTTTTATAAAATGGTGCATCAACTATATCTAAAGCATTTGCTTTCCTTGCAATTTGATTTAAGTTTATTCCAACAAGTTTTAATTGTTTTATTATTTCATACATATTTTCTGTTGGTTGCTCTTTTGGTTTGTATCCCATAATAAGATTTCTTATATACGCACTTTCATTTAATCCTGCTCTCTTCGAATTTTGTTTTAGTGCTTTTAGTTCATCTTCATTTAGCCATACTTGTTTTTTTATATCTCTTGTTCTCAAATAAAAATTATACACCTCTTTCTAAAATCATTTTTTATGGGGTTTGGGGTTTCCCCACATTTTGAATTTGTGCGGGAGTACAAATTCAGTGCTTGCTAGGACATCATTTTTACATTTCTAAAATAGGCTAAAATAAAACTATATATTTTTTTGTTGTATTTTTTCTATTTTTTAAGCTGATTTTTGTTCAAAATTTATTCAATTTCTCTTACAACTTCTTTTAAATCTTCAATATTATCTTCCAAATTTTCAATTAACATATCAATATATACAATGTCATCTTCTACCAAAGCATTATCCATTTCTTTAAGATTTTCATACATTTGGTCAATAGTTCCTTTAATATTTTCTCTACTTTCTTTATCAATAATGTTTTCCTCTTCCATTTCGCCGTAGTTATTTTCTTCTCTTTTTCCAATAACTTTTGTTTCAACTGCTGCTAAATCCTTATAAGAATGGTCTAACATATTTGTTCTTAAATATGCCTTTTCTACAATGTCTGTTGCTTCTTTTTCACTTTCTGCACATACTAAAATTTCTTTTCTAAATATTTCTTTCATTTCAATTTTATATTGATTCATAATTTATTTTCCTCCATTTTTGTTTTATCTTGCTACTTCGCATACCTTTTCTTTTGCTGTTTTATTCAACTTTTTTATACCTAACATATATCGTAAGTAATCATTACAGTCCTTTCCTAATGGTGCAGGTCTATCTAAAACTTTATAGCTTTTTGATAGTGTTTCTTGCAAAGCTATGCTTGCATTTCTTCCAACTTCATCATTATCTAAATGCAAATGTATTTCGTTTATGTTAGGATTCTTCTCTAAAAATTCTTTTATTGCTATTGGTATTTTATTATTTTCACTTGTCTTTGATGGGCTATTTACTCCTGCAAGTGAAATCATATTTTCTCTATGCCAGTCTATATTTTTCATTTTTAATAATGTTGCATAAGATAATAAATCAATAGCACTTTCAAATAAATGTACTCTATTGCTTTCTGTTTTTGCCTTTAATCTAAAGGTATATGCTTTATCACTTCCTTTCGATTCTCCCATAAATCTTGTATCGTTTGTACCTCTATAAAAAGCATACTTTGGACATTTTTCATCATCTACACCTATAAAAACAACATTGTGATTAGGCTCACTTTCATAAATCAAATCGTTTTCTATGCACTCTTTTATTATCTCTGGGGCAATTCCCCTACTCATTAAATATCTTTTTGCACGATCACAATTATTTGATTTTGTTGGTAAAACTAACACAATGTTTTCTTGTTTTTCTTCTTTATAAATTACAGGCTGCTTAACATTTATATTGCCTATAATTGTTTGTATAGCTTCTAAAAAGGAATATTTTTTTACTTTCATTAGATAAGAAACAGCATTTTTTCCACCTATACCCTCTGAAAACCAATTCCATAATCCATTACTTATTCTCATACTATCGTGTGTTTTTGTGGTATATGTTCCGTTTCCTATCTTCACTAACTCATCTGGCTCATAGTTTTGCAAGTAAGTTAATAAGTCCATTTCTTCTGCTTTTTTTACTATTTCTGGTGGTATATAAGGCATATTTTTCACTACCTTTCCAACAAAAAAAGAGATACTAATTTCTTAATATCTCTCAAATTGCTTATTATTTTTTGTATTTGCTTTTTACTCGCCTTTTTCAATTTTATCAATGCTATTAGATAAAGATGTCATAAATTGTTCTTTAGTTATTCCTACTTCCTGCATATATCTATGTGATAATAAACTAATAAAAATTCCTAATTCTGTTGGCTGTGTTTGTTTCACTAATTTCTCAATTACTTTATCAGCTTCCTCTGAATTTATAGTAAGATTTTCTTCCATTCAATGTCCTCCTTTTGGTATTTTCATATTTAATATGCTATCATATCCTAGAAAAAAATGTCAACTAATTATCACTATATATCGTAATTTATCTTTTGATATATTTTTCTTTTAGATAATCTATAAAATCAATTATTTTTTTATCTGATTCACATTTCATTAGAGGCAATACAAAATTAAATACCTTTATAATTTCTTCTACCCAGAAAGCATTTTTTTCTTCTAGTGATAAAGTTTGATATGAAGAAAAATCAAAAGGCATTGTAATTACTGAATAACCATCGGAATTTCTCTCCCTTACTGCAATCTCTTTTGCATTTTCATCACAACTGACATTTAATTGTTTTATAAATTCGTTATTACAAAATCTAACCACATTGTAATATTCAAGATATAAAAAATCTGATTCTTTTCGTATCAATGCTGTTCGTTCCTTTGTTTTTTCTAAATCTCCCAAAAAAGCAGAATATATATTTATTGCTCTTAATCTCATTTTATTTCTCCTTCATAAATTGTAATTTGTTGCCCTCTTTATAATTTTGATATCCAATTATTTTATCCTCAAATGTTAGAAATGTTTTATCTTTGATATTTTTCTTTTTGTCTTATAACATAATTACTAATATTTTTATCATAATCTGGATATAAATAATTTAAACATTGTGCCACTTCTTTTGATACCATTCTAAAAATTCCCATACATAATTCTAAAGATTTCCACATTTCTGTATATGACCCCATATTATATGTAGCAAGAATTTTCTTCCATAATTCAGGTGAAATATATCGTTCTAAAAATTTATAGTTTTTTCCTAGACTAAAACTATAACCTTGCTCTATTCCAACCTTCCATGAAATCATTCGCAGTAATTCCATACGCACAATATTATTTAAATGGTCGATTGCAAATAAAATTTCCTTTCGACATAATCCTTTCACTACATATGTTACAGTATTCCAAAATTCATTACAGCAATCATCAAAAGAACGTGCTGTCGGATGTTCTATATAATAATCTTCATCTGTAGGTACTGGTATATTAGTAACACGATTATCCTTATCTAATAATAATTTTACTAATTTATCCCAAGTAAAATATTCATCTAAAACTTCTAATGGCAATAATGTCAAATCTATTTTAACTCCGTCCCAAAATAACATAAGATATGAATACCCTTTTTCTTCTTTTGGAAACAATTCCATATCCTCGGGTTTTTGCATAATAAGTCTCTCTCCAAAAACATTAAGCCACTCATCACTATTAATAAAACTCTGCATGTCTGTGACAAAAAAAGTAATATCATAATCTTGAAAATCATCTGGTATAATATTAATATTTGTTCTTGAACCTTCTAAAGTAACCACCCTAATTCTATCATCTGCTTTAGCAAAATTAAGTATAGTATCATATATTTGTTTCTCTGTTCTCATTTTCATATCAACTCACTTTTAAAATTATTATTACTTATATTATAACAGAAAAAAGTAAATTTTCTATTGCCTTAGATTTACCTTAAACATAAAATTATTCTTTAAATTTAACCTTGTATCTATTTTATATTTTTTCCTTTTTGGATTTCCATCAATCCTATAAATGCTATTATTTTTAATATCATAGCTTACAGACCAAATTGTATTAGCATCCTTTCTCTATCATAATCACATCTAAACAGTACAAAAATCTTTTTGATTTCTAAATACTTATCCATATCATCAACTACTTAACAAATTGTAATTTAGCGAATAGTAACTTAATTTTCTTTTTTATTAAACATATGGCGTACTTTATCTATTCGATTATTTGGTCTGCGTGATTGAATAACTGGTTCACAAGTAGCAATTTGATAATCTTTTAATTCTGTCAAAAAAACTGCTTGCCCATTTGTATATAGAGTTAAAGTATTACGATATTCATTAATACAACGTGCAGGAATATGTCCTGTAAAAATAACTTCATCATTTTTTGATTGACTTGTTTCAATTATTGCACAATGTTTTTGTGCATCATTATATGCACGAGAAAAGTATTCCTGTGGTGTAAAAAGTATAAACGAAAGATATGGCTCTAATAATTGCGTTCCCGCTTTTTTCAATGTTTGTTCAAGTACAATTGGGGCAAGAAAGCGAAAATCCGAGGGAGTACTAACAGGGCTATAATAAACACCATATTCAAAACATATTTTACAATCTGTCACTTTCCAACCATACAATCCTTGCTCCAGTCCATAATTAATACCTTCTCTTACTGCATTTTGGAAACTTTGATTTAAATAACCGAGTGAAACTTTGCTTTCGTACTGTATTCCACTGCCAATTGGAAGTGGAGTTATTGATAATCCAATTGATGCCCAAAATGGATTTGGTGGTACTTCAATATGAATAGTATAATCTGCCTTTTGTAATGGCTTTTCCAAATAAATTACGGTTGGATCTTCGATTCTTACGTTTATGTGATATTTTTCAATCAACAGAGAACAGATAACTTCTAACTGCACTGTTCCTAAAAAAGAAATGATGATTTCATGTGTTATCGTATCAACATAATAACGTAAAAGAGGATCAGTATCTGCAATTTCTGTAAGAGCATCCAATAATTTTTCTCTCTCTTCTATTTTTATTGGTTCAATTCTTGTTCGTAGTATTGGTACAGTCTTGTCATTCCATACATTGCATGGCAAAAGCTTTTCATTTCCTATAATATCGTTCAATCTTAATGTATTGTTAGGTATAATAAAAATATCTCCAGAACAAACTGTTTTTGTCTGTATCATTTCTCCATTTGAAGGAATATATATTTCTGTAAGTTTCACTTTCTTTTTTTCTGGCAATATAATTGTATCTCGTAAGTGTAATGTTCCACTGTAAAGACGCAAATAAACTAACCTTTGCTTATGGTCTGTATATTCAATTTTAAAAACTCTTCCACATAGTTCTGAATCATTCTCATTCATTTCAGAACAAAAAAGATTTGAAATAGCTTCGATGAGTTGTTGAGTCCCTATATTATTTCTAGCACTTCCATGGTATATAGGAAACAACGAACCTTTTTTAACACACCTATATTCTTCATACATTAATTCTTGTATAGTCAATTTTTCTCCTACAATATATTTTTCTAAAAGTTTATCATTTTTGGAAATTACAGGATCCCAATCATCTAAATCAATGATATTTTTAATTGATATTTCTGGAGTTAATGTTACATTTTGCATAACAATAATATCATTTGAAAGTTTTTCTTTGATATTTTGATAAATATTATTTAAGTTAATTCCATCCTGATCTATTTTATTTATAAAAATAATTGTTGGTATATTCATTTTTTGAAGTGCATGGAATAGTATTCTGGTTTGTGCTTGTACACCATCTTTAGCAGAAATTACTAAAATAGCTCCATCAAGAACTGATAAAGAACGATACACTTCTGTTATAAAATCTGTATGTCCAGGAGTATCTACAATATTGATTTTGTAGTCATTCCAATTAAAAGAAGTAACTGCTGCCTGAATTGTGATTCCACGCTGACGTTCTAAAAACATAGTATCTGTCCTTGTTGTTCCCTTATCTACACTGCCTAATTCTAAAATCGCTCCACTTGTATAAAGCAGACTTTCCGTTAAAGTCGTCTTTCCTGCATCTACATGAGCAAGAATACCAATGTTGATTATTTTCATGGAATTTCCCTCCCTACAAATTTATCTTTTAACTTAAAATCAATATTTGCTAATTTTGTTCTTTTAAACTATTCTCAAAATCAATTATCCACTTTTCTAATGTTTCTACTAATGCTAATTGTTGTTTGAACATTTGTTTTCCAACATTAGGAATATGTTGTCTATGAGATTGTCTTTCATTTAGTAATTCTTTTAATTCTAATATCTTTGATTTTATATTAGAAACAAGAATCTTTTTTTGTTCATCATCTACTAAATCTAAATTCGTGATAATAATATTAAAATCCAAATATAGACTAACATCAGAATTTGAAATATCATTCATAAGTTTATTAAAATAATCATTACCTTTGTTAGTAATAGTATATATTGCTTTATCTGGCATATTTCCCTCTTTCTCTTTATTGCTAACAATATATTCTTTTGATTCTAATTGTAATACTTTCTTATAAATAGACTGTTCACTAATTTTTACCCATCTTGGTATATTACGATATTCTATATTTTTTTTAATATCATAAGCACTTTGTGATTTTTGTTTAATAAGTCCTAATAATGCCAAATCTATATTTGACATAATCTCTACTCCTTACTTAATATAATCTGTAACGCCAAGTCTATTTCCAAATGGATCTTCAAACTCGACTGCATTACCAGTTCCAATTTTAAAAGGCTCACTCAAAAATTTTATACCATTATTCAACATTTCTTTATAGAAGATTGCAACATCTTCTACTTCAAACCATATTGTAGGCTTTAAATTCTCAAATTTATTTTTGTCTTTTAAAATTATTGCAGGTTCTTCATTTCCAATATTATAAGCAACCATTCCCTTATCAGAGAAATCAAATTTCTTTTTTAACCCCAATATTTCCTCATAATATCTTTTTGCTTCTTCCATATTATCTACAGGAAGAAAATAGTTGTCATAATTTTTCATATATTTAATGTCCTCCTCACTACTATAAACTGCACCACTATATTTTATAGTAGTTATCGTTAAAAGTCAATATATAATAAAAAAATAGATTAGTTGCACTGAACTAATCTATTTGTATAACTGCCTGTCGTACAAAAAAGACTGTCATTACTGACAATCTTTTCGGTAAATTACTATTTGTTAAATCTAAACTAGCGATTTTTTATCTCATTTTCTATTAAGTAATTTGCTATTTCAAAAGCTTTTACTCGTCTTTTTGCCAAGGTGATTTGTGATTTATATCTTTTTGGATTTTCTTTTGATTCAAGAGTTTTTATTGCTTCTCGTAACTTATGTAGCGTTGAATTAATTTGTCTTTTTGCTTCAATTAAATCTTCTTTAATATATTTCATTATTTCCTCCTCTACAAATTACTATCTGTCGAGATGATTATACCATATCTTTTTATAAAAAGATACAAGAAGATACTAATTTTTTAATATCTTCTTTGCATATAGATTACCTTTCATGGTCTTTGTTTTTATCTTTTTCATTTTCTTCTATTTCATCATTTGATGTATCTAATACTTGCTTTTCTTTTTCATCTAGCTTTAATAAAATATTTAATTCTTCAAGTTTTTTCATTTTTTCTTTTAATTCTTCTTCTTTTGGAAATGGCTTTTGAACTTCTATTTTTGCTGTTTCAAGTTGCTTTTCAATATCTTCTATTCTCAACTTTGCATCTGGAATCTTATCTTTTATTGCTTCTAGTGCATTATTTATTCTTGTAATATTACCAAAAGTATCACTACCTAAAAAAATACTATAACTATATTTATTTCTCATAGTCATAGTAAATTTCTTTTCTACTGAATTAAAACCAAGTTCTAATCTAAATCCCCTATATTCTCCTATATCTTCAATATCTGGATTTGATTTTGATTTGCAAACTTCTAGTATTGCTTTTCCTGCTTGCTCTTTATCAGTATATTCAATTCCTTTAAGTGTCATTTTAGAAAAGCCATCTTCATTTGGTATTGTGTTATCTTCTAGCTGCTTGACATCAGCTTCTAGTGCATCGACCTTTTCTTGTATCTCTTTTATTTGATTTGGATATGATCTTGCAATTTTATCTTCTAAATCATAAATCTGGCTTTGATAACTTTGTCTTACTATTTTTAATTTTGCAACTTCTGAATCTAACTGTGTCTTTTCTAGTATATATTTATTTCCTGTTGCTAAAGCCTTAATTTCTCCATAGCTCAATGCCGTTTCATCTATATCATCTGCTGTTCTATCTGGAGTCTTTGAAGTCATTATTTGTGATATAAAGCCTTGCTTTCTCTCTAACATTTGGAATAAATAAGCATCAAATGTTTTCTCTGTTACATAGGTGTATATATGCACTTGCTTATTTTGATTTCCTTGTCGTACTCCTCTACCATTTCTTTGTGTTAAATCTGCTGGTCTATATGGTGTGTCTAAATGATGCAAGGCAATTATTTTATCTTGCACATTTGTACCTGCTCCCATTTTGCTTGTACTTCCCATTAACACTCTAATTTCGCCTTTTCTTACTTTAGCAAATAGTTCTTTCTTTTTAGTTTCATTATCTGCTTCATGTATAAAGGCAATTTCTTCTCGTGGAATACCTTTTAATACTAGCTTTCTTCTTAAATCGTTATAAACATCAGTAAATACATAATTTCCCTCGTCATCAAATTTTTCTTCAAATTGCTTTGGTGTAGACAAATCACAGAATACTAATTGTGTTAGTTTTTGTTCTTTATTTTCTTCCCATATTTTATAGATGTTATTTGCACAAGTTCCAACTTTTCCATTTTCATTATCTTCTAACATTTCATTCATAAGTCTTTGGTCTAGTGCAAGTTTTCTACCCTCATTAGTAATTTTTAGCATATTATCTTCGCTAGGATCTACACTACCTTTTCTAATAGCTTCTGCTCTTTCTCCTAACTCTGCTACCATATCTTGCTGCATTTGACTAGGTTTTACTATTTCATCATGCCTTACTACTTCTGGTGTTGGTAAATTTAAAGTATCAGCAGTTTGAATATCTGCAACTTCTTTGAATAAACTCATTAACTCTGGTAAATTATGAAATTTTGAGAATCTTGTTTTACTCCTATAACTTGTTCCGTTCTGGCGAAAGTTCCATTGCAGTTACTGTTTCCCCAAAAATAGATGCCCAATTATCAAAATGTTCAAGTCCCATTTTTCTTAAATCATTATATTGTAAATATCGTTGCATAGTATATAATTCTACCATTGAGTTACTTACAGGTGTACCTGTTGCAAATACTACCCCTCTGCCCTCTGTTATCTCATCCATATAACGACATTTCATATATAAATCACTACTCTTTTGTGCATCTGTCTGTGAAATTCCACCTACATTGTTCATTTTAGTATATAAAAATAAATTCTTGTAGTTATGTGCTTCATCTACAAATATTTTATCTATTCCTAACTGTTCAAAGTTGATTACATCATCTTTTCTTGTTTGTGAATTTAATTTCTCAAGTTTGCTTTCTAACCCTCGTCTTGTTTTTTCCATTTGTTTTATAGTAAAATTCTCTGCCTTATCTCTTTTAGCTTGTGCTATTCCTGCTATAATATCTGCAATTTGCTTTTCAATTAGCTGCTGTTGTCTTTCTATTGACATAGGAATCTTTTCAAATTGTGAATGTCCGTATAATTACTGCATCAAAATCTCCAGTAGCAATACGAGAGCAAAACTTTTTTCTGTTAGCTGTTGCAAAGTCTTTTTTAGTTGCTACCATAATGTTTGCACTTGGATATAACTGTAAGAACTCTGCTGCGAATTGTTCAATGATGTGATTAGGCACAACAAAAATAGACTTGTTACAAAGTCCAAGCCTTTTACTTTCCATAGCACCGAGCAACCATTTCAAAGGTCTTTCCTGCTCCGTACCTCATGTGCTAGCAGTGTATTTCTTCCATACAAAATATGAGCAATGGCATTTTGTTGATGCTTCCTTAATTTTATCTCTGGATTCATACCTACAAAATTCAAATGACTTCCGTCATATTCACGAGGACGAATGCTATTGAATTTATCATTATATAACCTTACTAATCGTTCTCTTCTTTCTACATCATTAAAAATCCAATCTTCAAATGCTTGCTTAATTTGGTCTTGCTTTGCTTGTGCAATAGCTGTTTCTTTTGCATTAAATTCTCTCTTCTTGTTTCCGTCAATATCTGTTACAGTATCAAATACTTTCACATCTTTTAAATTTAATGTTTTTTCAATAATTTCATAGGCATTTACTCTATTTGTCCCATAAGTTTTATTCGCTTTTACATTTGAATAATCATAATTTTTACTTGTTATATACCATTGTGAATTATACTCACTAAATTTTACTTTCATATTCCATTGTGCATGATTTGGAGTTTCTAACAATTCATACATAAAACTATCAATAATCTCTGTTGGTATCCATGTTGCCCCTAACTTTATTCCAATTTCATTAGCTGTTAAATCTTTTGGCATTACTTGTTTTAATGCTTCTATATTAGTTGCAAATTCTGGGTGCATTCCAACTGATGCTTCTGCCATTTTTAGTTTTTCTCTTATATTTCCTGAAAGGTATTCATCACTTGTTACATATTTATTATTTTCCATAGGAAGTTTATAAATAATACCATCTAGTTCTTTTACTAACTCTTCTTGTGTTTTGTTTGTAAGTTTTGACATATATTCTAAATCAACACTTGCTTTCTCTGATAATGATACAATTAGTGCTTCATTTGCAGTATCAACACTTGTTATCTCTTTATATGCTTTGATAGTTCTTTTTGAGAACATATCTGCTTTTCTCACAAATCTGCCCTCGCTGTCCATTACTTCTAATGAACATAGTAAATAATAACTACTGTCAGCTTCAAAAGCTAAACGATTTCCTCTACTGTTGATAATTCCATATTTCTTAACATAGTTGTCATACATTCTATTTAATTTTGCTTGTGCTACTTTTATGTTTTCTTCTGGATAATCTTCTGTTTGTAAATCTATTAAATCTCTTACACAATCACGAAGTTCTATCATTCCTTTTATTCTGCTTATTGTAGTAATTGGCAGGTCTTGTTCTGCCATTACACTATTTTCTCTAAAATATACTTTTCCATCAATAATAGTATAAGAAAAGTTTTTTACAGAAGGATCTGCTGGGAGCATTGTTTCTTCTCTTTCTTCAATATCTCCTATTTCGTATTCTGTAATTTCTCCTTCTATCTTCTCTTTTGCTTCATCTAATAAAGTCTTTAATTCTATTCCCTCATAAGGTTTACAAGTCGAATCTGGTCTACCATATTGTGTAGGCTCCATTTCCATTGTTCCTAGTATCATGTCTGGATTATCGACAAAATATTTATTCATTGTAATACCATTTTTATCAGTATCTAAATAAACCCAGTCTGGCATAATGTCTGTCATATTCTCTCTTTTTTTCAAAAATAGTATATCTGAAGTTACTTTTGTTCCTGCGTTTTTTGTAAATGTGTTATTAGGTAGCCTTATCGCTCCCAATAGCTCTGCTCTTTGTGCAATATACTTTCTAACTTCTGAATTCTTTTTGTCCATTGTTCCTTTTGAGGTAATAAAAGCAATAACCCCACCGTGGTCTAACCTTATCTAGTGTTTTTGCAAAAAAGTAATCATGTGTTAGAAACTTATTCTTATTGTATCTTTTATCGTTTGGCTTATATTCATCAAATGGTACATTGCCGAACTGCTACATCAAAAAAGCTATCTGGTAATTCTACTTTTTCATAGGCATTTACTGCTATTGTAGACTTTTGATATAATTGTTGTGCTATTCTTCCAGATATAGAATCAATCTCAACACCATACATTTTGCATTCTTTTAATTGTGTTGGTAACATTCCAAAGAAATTTCCAACACCACATGATGGCTCTAATATATTTGCTTCTTTTAATCCCATATTTTGTAGTATTTCATACATTGAATTGATTACAATAGGTGGTGTGTAAAATGCTGTCAGTACAGAACTTCTAGCATTTTTATATTCCTCATCATTTAATAATTCTTTTAATATTTTATATTCATTTGACCAACTACTATCATCTTCTTTAAATGCTTGTTGTAGTCCACCCCATCCAACATATTTCGACATAATTTCTTGTTCTTCTGGAGTCGCATACCTATTTTCCTCTTCACACTTTTTCAATACTTTAATTGCAGCAATATTTCGTTCAAATTTTTCTCTAGGTGTTCCTATTCCTAAATCATTATCTGTAATTTTATAGTTATTTCTATTTTCTAGTGCTATTTCTGGGTGTAATACGAAGTCCTGAATTTTGTTTTTAGTTCTTACAAAATTAGGCTTAATATCTTGTTTAGGGAAGTTTCTTTCATTTTGATTATATAGACTTTCAAAGGTTAAAATACTTTCTTCTCTAAAAATAGGTATAGGCATTTGTAAGTCTTGCAGTTCTATTTTATCTTTTTCTAGGTCTATACTGTATATATTATATGCTCTGTCAGATTCTAAATAAACTTTTTGCCCTACCTTATATGGCTTTTCTTGTTCAACTTGTTGCTTATTTTCTCCTTGTTGTTCTTCTGTTTCTTGCTGTACTATCTCTTCTTTTTGAGTTTCTTGTTTTTCTACTTTTCTTTCATATTCTACTTCTAATTTTTTTATGATTTCTTTTAAATCATTTGTAAAATCATTTACTTCATTTTCTTGTTTTAATATTTCTTTTAGATATTGTATTGTTTGTTGTATAGATTCCGAATTTTTTAAATCATCTCTAATTTGTTCTATTGGTACTTCATTAAGATCATATATATCATAAGTATTGTAAAAGTCATACAAATCTTGTTCTAGTGTTTGACCTTTATCATTATCTACTTCTGCTGAATTTTCTTTTTGTTCTTTTACAATTAAATGGTCATTTGAATAATTATCTTTGACTTTTCTTTCAAATTCATCAAAGCTCATTTGTTTATTAAGTATTGGAAATTTTGTATCAATTAAGGTAACTACATTGTCCTTTATACCTGCAATTTCATACTTATCTGCACCAATATAGACAGTATCTCCTAAATGATATTCATAATGTGGAACTCTTTTCTCTAATATTGATATTATCACATCTAGTTCATGTTTTTGTGAGTCTGTATCTGCAATATTTTCTCTTATTTTATTTAAAGCATTTACATAGTCATTTACATTTCTCGTATCACTTATATCTGATTTTACTATTTCAATATTTTCTTCATCTGTGTTTAAAGCTGCTGTATCATCTGGATAATTATATAAATCTGATGGCTTAACAAATGAATATACTCTTTTGGCAAGCTCATACTCTTGTTGTTCTGCTTGATTTTCTAATTTTTCTTCTGCTTCTCTTAATTCTTTTGCTTGTTCTTGCTCTTTTAGCCAATTAGGGTATTCTGCAAGTTCCTTTTCATTCAAATATCTTTCTACCTTAATAAGTTCTGTTATTCTTTTTGCTACATCATTCCAACTTATTGTTGTTGTAATTTCATCTTTGAAATAACCTCTATTTAATGTCATACCTTTAGGAGAACATTGCAAACCTATTCCTGATCCAGATACAGTTCCAGTTGTTCCATAATAGCCTAATCCATACATTTTCTTTAGATAGTCTGCATTATCTTTTAATGACAAATGTGTTTCAAATTGTTGATATATAGAATATTTGCTGAATGTTCCTCTTTCTTGTAATACTCTATCTATAAACTCTTGTGTAAATTCTAGCTCTGGCTTTTTTTCCACTTCATTGATTAAAGACATTTGGTCTGTAACAGATGAGATTCTTGTTTTCACATCTTTTAATTGATTAAGCATAATCATAGCTTCATAATTATCAATTAAATTTTCCCATGAAATAAAACTTTCTGTATCTCTTGATAAAAAACTACCTTTCCATACTAAAAGTCCATTTTCAAATGCTTTATAGCCATATCTTTCATCATTTATTATAATTTCTGTATAATCAATATTAAAGCTACCTTTTAGAAATTCTGCTCGTTTACTTTTGCCTTTTTCATTTTCAAAGTATTGTCTGATTTCACTATTAGAAACTCTTAAATGTGGTGCATTAGTTAGTATTTGATTAACTTTTGCATCTGTAACAACATAAGGACAGTCCTTACTACTGTCCCTACTATAAATACCTAAATGTAAATTATTTCGTTCGCTGCTATCTCCTCTGCTGTCGCTTTGATGTTGTTCATGAATCCTACCCATGTCATTTGGTCTTTGGCTTTCAATTCTTCTGTTATCCCTTGTTGTTTCTTCATCATCTCTACCAATTCTTCCACTCTCTGGCTCACTTGTTCCTGTACTTGTGTCAAGTGTTGTGCTAGTTTCTTGTTCATTACTAATATTGTCAACTCGTGGTTTTTGTGATTCTTTAGATAATTGTATCTCATCAGAGCGTATTTTCCTGCTGGTATCTTCTCTTTCTCCATTACTAGGTTGGGCATGTAATAATCCCCTTGTTTCGTGTACTCTATTTTCTCTACCATCTTCTTTTCCTCCTTTGATTTTTTCATTATCATTAGAATACATCTCTTTATCAAATTTTTCTATTGTACGATTTTTTAATTTTTCACTTTTTTGTAGATTTGCAACTGTCCTTGCAATTTCTCTCAAACCCATTTCTGCTATATCACTTACACTTGCACCTAATGTTGTTATAACTTCTTGGTTATTAAAGTATTTTATATATGATAACTCTTGCTCTTGTATTTGATCTTTTGCATTTATTCCACATCTAGTCATCATCATATAGCTTACACTTGCCCATGTAGTTGTAATAAGCATAGTTTTTATTTCATCATCTGATATAGTTTCAAGCATTGAGTTTTTCTTGTTTTTTATAATTGATGTAAAATAATCTTCTATATTATCTACTACCATATTATAACTTGCTGAAATTATAGCTTGTGATAGATTTTCTTTTGAGCTTATATCTCCAAAATTGGCTTCTAAACTTTCGATTATATCTTCTTCATAATTTTGTTTTATAGTCCATAATTTATACTCTGTATTATTATAATTGTTGGTATCTGATAAGTCAAACACTAACTTAAATGGATATTCACTATATGGATTTTTATCGAATACATATATTGGTTTTGCCCCACTATTTACCCATCTATGTGGTACTACTTTTTTATTCCATTCTTGCATAGTTGCACAAGCTCTTGCATCTGGTCGCTGTGCATATATAAGAATTTGGTCATCAAAATCATATTTGAAATTCCATGAACTGCTATCTAAAAACTTTCTCCAATTTTCTGCACTTTGTGAAAGTTCATTTATAACTTCTTTATAGAGTTGTCTTGTTTCTGTTATTTTTCCCAAACTATTCCTCCTCTACATTATTGTCTTTTCATTTTCCTTGTATAATCTTCATCTACTTTTAATACATTATCAAATGCAGAAAGTAATAAAACTATTAGTTCTGCTGCTTCTTTTTGGAATAGTCCAATGTCTATTATAGATATTTCTCCCTCTTCATCTTTTTGTGGTATAGAATATCTTAATAATAGATCTTGTAAGTTTTTAGCTTTTTCTTTCCATTCTTCTGTTACAATATTTTCTTCTTGAAATGCAAGTAATGCCATTAGTTTATTAAAGTTTCCTTTATTTACAATGAATTTTACTGATGGCTTTTTATAATGTTCTATCATAGTTATCTCCTTTCTGTTTCCTCTTTTCCTGCTAAAAATCCTATTACATTTTTCTTTGCTACTGCTTCTTTTAAATCCATAATAAAACTTTTTTCAACAGGGCTAAACTGTTTCAAATCTTCCCATTTTAAGGCTTTTATTTTTTGTTCTGAATCTATATTGTTTTCAAATAATTTTTCCAATGTCTTTACACTTTGTGTTAGTGTATATTGTGGCATGATAATTCCTCCTTAAATTGAATTAAGGTGGCTAATTAAAGCCACCTTGTTATTGGTCTATTTTTTATTTACTGATTTTCTCTTTTTATATTCGTGTACTCCCACACTAGCTAATGCAAGTATAGATAAGCCTAATAAACCTGCATATAGTTTTAAGTTACTATTATCTCCAGTTTTTGGTGTATCTACTGGTACATTTTCAAATTCAAAAGTATATGTTGAATCTTCACTTTCTACTTTCTCATTATCAATAAATATTCCTTTGTCATTCATTTCAACTTTGATTACTTTATCTGATAATACATAACCCTTTGGTGCAGCAATTTCCTTAATATAATAAGTTCCATATCGTAAATCTTCAAATAAAACTGTTCCATTTTCTTTATCTGATTTTACTTCTTTTATAAGTTTTGTGCATTCTGCATCTTCATATATTCCAAAAGTAAATTTATCTTTGATAACTTCTTTTGTATTACTATCAATTTTTACTAATTTAATATTTTGAAGAATAGGCATATCTTTCATTTCTACTCTTTGTGTTTCTTTATCTTCACTCACAGTAAACTCGATTTCTTCTGTAATCTCATAGCCATAAGGTGCAGTAATTTCAACTAATTTGTATTTTTTGTTTTCTTCTAATCCAACTACTTTATGTGGCTCTTTTGTAGATGTCCATTCATCTATTACATTGCCATCTTCGTCAATTACTTTCAATTCTGCTCCTTCAATTTCTTCGCCTGTTACTAGATCTGTTTTTACAACTTCTAATATTTTGTCAATCATTATTACTTTTTGAGTTTCTTTATCACTTGTTACTGTAAATTTTACATCAGTAGCTTTTACATAGCCATCTACCACGATTTCTTCGTGTAATATATATTCTTCGTTTTCAATAAGTCCATTTACTTTGTGTGGCTCTTTACCAGAAACCCATTTATCTACAATGTTCTTTGTTTTAGTGCTTGTAACAACTAAAGTAGCTCCCTCTAGTTCATTTCCACTAATATCTTGTTTTGATATTTCAACTACTTTATCTATCATTTTCACTTCTTGTGTTTCTTTATCAGTAGTTACAGTAAATTTAACTTCATTTGATATAACAAATCCATCTGGTGCATATTGTTCAATAAGTGTATATGTTTTTCCCTCTACTAAATTGTTAATTCTATGTGGCTCTTTTGTAGATGTCCACTCATCAACTACATTATTATCTTCATCAATAACTTGAAGTTCTGCTCCTTCAATCTCATTTCCACCAATGTCTTGTTTTGTCATTGTTACTACTTTATCTATCATTGTTACTTTTTGAATCTCTGCTGTATTTTCTACTTTGAATTTGATTTCTGTTGCTACCACAAATCCATTTGGTGCTGTTTCTTCTTTTAGTGTATATTCTTTTCCTACAACTAAACCTTCTATTTTGTGAGTTTTTTCAGTAGATACCCAACTATCAATAACTTCGTTATTTTCGTCTGTAATAGTTAGTTTTGCACCAACTAACTCTTTTTCTCCTGTTATATCTGTTTTGCTAACTTCTATTGCTGTTGTTCTATTTTCAATATCTTTCTCTACAACATATTCTTTTGTTACTGTATCTTTTTGTTCAAATATTACTTCGTATTCTGTTTTATCTAATACTGCTCCATCTATTGTTGTTAGTTCTTTTAAGTGATATTTGCCCATTGGTAAATTTGAAACTGTTAATGTTCCATCAGCTTTTAAATTATATTTTCCTACTACTTTTCCTTTTTCATATATAGTAGATCCGTCAGCATAATCAATTATTTTTTCATCTGCTACTAATTCAAAAGATATTTTTGTAAAGTCAATATCTTTTATCATTGTTTTGTCCATATCTTCTCTTAATGCTACTTTTTTATTTAATTTTAGTGTTCCTGTTGGTTGCTCATTTTTTACTGTTACTGTAATCCAAGCATCCCAGTCTTTATCATAATTTAGTGTAGAGTTTCTGTTATCTACTTTAAAAGTTAATTCTTCATCTAATTGTATAAATCCTGTTGGAATTTTTATTTCAGTTAATTTATACTTTCCTGCTTCTAACTTTGTTTCTGTTTTTGCAACTCCCTCGCTGTTTGTAGTCCAAGTTTTATAATATTTATCGCTAATTTTACATTGTACTTGTTCCCATTTGTTTGTATCTTCATTTAATCTATATAATTCAAATGTTGCATTAGAATAAGTTACAAATTTTCCTGTCTTTTTATCTTGTTTTTGCATTTTTATATATGCCTCAAATGGCAAATCATTTTCAACAAGTTCTTTAACTGGTGTTTTACTGTCTTTATCTATTGTTACATAGAATTGTTCAACTGTTGTTATCTCTGGAGATGGTGTATAAGTTTCATTTACTGTATATTCTCCATAAGCTAAAAGTCCAGAAATTCCGTGTCCATTAGTTCCTGTTCTAAATATTGAATATTCATCTGTTGCAAACTCGCTTAAATGTTTCTTTGCTTCATCAAAACTTCCGTAATAGTCAACATATTTTGAAAGTATTGCTGTAAATTCTGCATTTGCTACTGTTTCTGCTGTTGCATTTTCATTTGTGCTAACCTTGATTACTTCAAAAGGTGCTTTTTCTACTGTATTTGTAACTGTTCCTGCTACTTCTATAACCTTTGTATTCATATCTCTGTATGAAAATGTATAATCATACACTTTTGTATCTGGCATATAACCTGTTGGTACTATGGTTTCTTTTGCATAATATTTTCCCATTGGTAGTCCTGTTAATTTTGTTCCCTCTACACTTATTTTTGCAGGTGTATTATTATTTGTTATTTTTATACTAGCTACTCCATACTCATTGAAAGTAAATGTTGCAATTTGTTCATCTTTATCAAAATATTTTATTGTTCCTGCAACATTTGTTATTCTTTCTTTTGCATATAAAGTATATTCAGTTCCTTTAAGTGTTGCATCTCCGTGATGTGACTTTTTATCTACTCTATTTTTATTTCCTGTTTCTTTATCTGTCTTTTCAATAATTAAATTTCCTGTTGGCTCTGTATTTTCTACTGTAACACTTCCAAATATAACATTTGTGTTTTGGTCTTTATATCTTAAAGTAACTTCCTTTTGTTCAGTATTTAATAAGTAACCTGTTGGCACTTCAATTTCCTTAATTTTATATTTTCCAAGTGGCAAATTTGATTTGCTTGCAACTCCTACACTATTGGTTGTAATAGTTGCTACTACATCTCCTTTTGAGTGGTGTTTTACTGTTCTGGCAACATTGTATATATCTTCATTAGCAATTATTTGAAATTTTGCTCCTTGTACTTTATCTCCATTTGTATTTGTCTTTGTTACTGTAATTTCTGCTGTTGGCTCTGTGTTTACTATTGCTTGCTCTGTTGTTTGATTAGGTTTTACTTCTGCTGTATAAGTTTCTGTATTTAGTAAATAACCTGTTGGGCTTGATTTTTCTTTTATATAGTAAGTTCCTTTTCTTAATTTTTCTAACTTGATTTTTCCATTTGTTACTGTTACATCACGATTAAATCCATTTTCTCCTGTTACATTAAATATTGCTCCGTCAACTAAATCTCCATTTGTGTTTAGTTTACTTAACTCTAAATTTCCTAAAAGATTTATTTTGAAACTTAAAGACATAGTTACAGGATCATTGTAATTCAAAGAGTATAATTGATTTTGTACTCCATCTCTAAAAGTGAAATATACTGTTGAATGTTGGTTATGTGTTTCTTCTTTGATAACACCCCAATCAAACATTGTATTTTCTGATATTCTTATTGCTTCCTTTGTGCAATCTTCATTTGCTGTAACATTTAATGTATTTTCTCCTTTGTTATGTGTTATTCTTATCCCATCTACTGTTTTATCAAAACTAACATATTGTCCTAACACATTATTAGAATCTGTAAGTGTTTTTGTTTGTCCTACTTCAACTGTTATTGTTTCGCTGCAAAAACTTGGTTTTCTTTCCATATTATCAATTTTTGCATTTATATCTGCTTTAAATGCTTCATATTGGCTTTGAATACTTGCATTTCTAAAAGTAGCATTACTTTGTCCTAATGTTGACCATACCATTTGTTGTGTGAATACATAGTCCATTTTTCTTGAGTTCATATCTGCTGCCATTATTCCACCATCAATGCAATAATTACCATATTTTTGATACCACCCAAAGAAAGCTACTTTACAAGCTCTTTTTACTTTAGGATCTGTTGGTGTATTATGTGTTCCTGTTTCTACTGTTCCTGTTTGTGAATTTACACCATGTTCTGCACAAAATACTGTGATTTTTTCTCCTGTTGTGGTATTTACTAATCTTCTCATAAGCATTCCTAAATCTGACTTATTATCTGTTGTGTAAATATTAGAATCCCATTGTCCTGCTGTCCATTTTCCACTACCACTATCTGTTACTGCAAAAATAGGTTGTGCTGTGCTTAACAATGTGATTGCTATAAACATTAAAGCTATAACTTTCTTTAACTTCTTTGCTTTTAACATTAAATTTTCCTCCTTTTAACGAAAAAAAGAACAAGTCTTTATAACCTGTTCTTAAATCAAATATTATTATTTTGTTATTTATTATAATAGAAGTTTACTGTCCATTTTTGACACTGAGGACAAGTCCAAACTTCGTACCCGTAAGGGCAATTTTTATGATATTCTTCATCTGTTATTTCAAAATTCTCCCATTGCTTTCCCCACTTTGCTATTTCTGTTTTGAAATATGCAGCTGCTTGTTCTTGTGTTTCAAACCATTTGCCAGTATTTCCTGCACCTACTTTATGATTATTCCCTTTGCATTCTGTCTTTGGTGCAATTTGAACTTCTTGCTCTTTATAACTACTATCATTATTTTTTACTGGTGTTGTTGTTTGTTCACTTTTAGAACTTTGCTCACTTTTTTGAGGTTGTGATGGTGTTTTTTCTTGTGTTGTTTGCTGTTTACTTGTTGTTGTAGTTTTATTATTTTCTTTTTTAGCTGATGTCTTTACATTTTTTTCTTGAACTGGCTGTGTAGTTTCTACTGTTTTACTTTCTTCTACTGCTTGATTTTGTGATGTTGTATTATCTTCAACAGTATTACTTTGCTCTACATTGTTTTCTACTGTATTCTCAATAATATTTTCATTATTTATTATATTTGCTGACTCATTATTCTCTTGCATTTGATTTTTATTGTTTTCCCCAATAACAATATTATCAACTTTCCTATTCTTATATATGAATATTCCTGCAATTCCTAATACTATTATAACTAATATTGTAATTAAAATAACAATTTTCTTATTTTTACTCATAACCAAACATCTCCTTTTTTCTTTATTTTACTACAATGTTTAGTTACTTTCAAATATACAAATTAAAATATTATTATTATTTTGTACTCCCACACAAATTATCTAGCCATTTGTCTTTGTTTTAATCTTCTGTGATGTTCTTCTACACATTTAAAAAGGAAATCTTCCACTTCTTTCTCTGTTACTACATCTCTAGGCAGGTATTTTTCAAACCTATCATAATGTATATTATATTTTGGCTTTTGATTTGGTTTTTCTGCTGACATTATTTCTTCCAATTTATCTGTTGTAAGTTTTCCCTCTTGACTTAACTTTTTTAAATATATTGCTTGTGATTGTGAGGGTGTTGCATCATATTTTTTTATATAGCATAATAATAGATTTTGTTCTTCTTTAGACAAATAGGAAATTTCAACAGCTGGGCTAAAAGATATTTTACCTATATCCACCATGTCTAATAATTCTTGTATCAGTTCTGTTAGCCTTATATATCTTTGAACTTGTCTGCCACTTTCTCCATTGTCTTTGCCAACTAAATCTGCACTTTCATAATTTCCGACAACTTGTCGGGAATTTTCCTTTTTTGGTCTTCCTGCTTGTCTTTTTATAGCTTCTAGCTTCATTTTATAAGCAAATGCCTTTTCTGATGGTAATACTTTTTCTCTTTGTATGTTGCTATCTACCATTATAATAGTAGCTTCTTCATCTGTCATTTCTCTAACAATAGCAGGTATTCCATCTAATCCTGCCTTTTTTGTTGCATAATTTCTTCTGTGTCCTGCTACCATTTCATAGCCACCATTTTGTTTTGGTCTTACTAAAATTGGCACTTTTACACCTATTTCTTTTATGCTTTCTACCATATTGTCCATTTCTTCATTGTCTGTTATTTTAAATGGATGATCTGGAAAATCTGTAATATCGTATGGATTTAATATTACTACTGTTTCAGCTTTTCCTTTATTTGTGCTAAATTTTAGTAACTCATCTACACTGGGTAGTTCTATCTCTGGTCTTTTCGCTATTTTTCAACACCTCCTCCGTAAAATTTTCATAAGCTACTGCTGGCTTACTTTTCTTGTCATAAGCATATATACTCTTGCCCTCTATCGTACTTTCGGCTGCTTTTACTCCCATAGGAATTACTGTGTTGTATATCTTTATTCTGCTTCCATAACTATTTCTTAATGTTTCTATTGTTGTCTTTGCTAAATTTGTTTTCATATCTGCAATGGTCAATAATATTCCATCTATTTTTAGTCTTGGATTTATCTGTACTCTCGTTTTATCTATTGTTTGTATTAACTGTGTCATTCCTTTAAGAGGTAAGTATTGAGCTTGAACTGGAATAATTACACTATCAGCTGTTGCAAGTGCGTTTATTGTAAGAAGTCCTAATGAAGGTCTACAATCAATTAAGATATAATCATAATCTTCTTTAACATTATCAATGTATTGTTTCAATATATTTTCTTTGTTTATATATTTAACTAGCGATATATCTAGTGCTTCTAATTCAATATTAGCAGGCATTAAATTTACACCTTCTGCATTTTGTAGTATTCCTTCATTCTTGCTTATAGGCTTTTCCTGTATTACTTTCTCCATAATATTTTTTATTGTTATCTCCATGTTGTCTTGATTTTTGTACCCCAATGATGTTGTCAAATCTCCTTGTGGCAATACTTATTTACAATATTTTTTAATTTTTTTCAAAAATTTAATAACTGTGTCCTTTTTATGCAACATTTTCAACTTTAATTTTCAATGTTTCATCTGTAATAATCTTCTTAATCAATTCTTCATAAGTCAATTTTGCTCCGTTAGATTGAATTAAATTGACAGTATAGATTGTTCCATTTATCTCTAACTTGAATTTACATTCATTATTATTCTTCTGTTCTTTAGACATCTTTTTTCTCCTCCTTTCCATTTTTAAGCATAAAAAAATAGAGATACTAATTTCTTAATATCTCTGTGCTTATTATATTTAATTTTTTTAATTACATTTATCAAATTTTCTTTTAAATTTTACTTAAAAATCCACAGTATAAACCTGTGGACTCTTAATTTGTATTATATATAAAATCTTTCATTTTCAAGTGTTTTACTTTTATTTAATTAAATTTTTCATTTATAAAATGCCTTTATCTATCACATCCTTTCCAAAAATCTCTAAGTCTTTTATATTATTTAAGTCAGATAAATCTTTTCCATCATATTTTTCTAAAAAATTTAGTAATGAAGTTCGTCTGACTTTTAGACTTCCTAAATTTAATGCTGGTAAATAACCTTTTCTTATCAAATTATAAACATATCCTACATTTGTTTTTATTAAGAGTGATACTTCTTTAACTGTATATAAAACATCTTCCAAAATTTATCCCTCCTCATTATTCTTTGGAGTCTTATTAACAAAGCCACCTATATTTAAGGGTTTCATTTTAGCAATTGCCTCATCAAGTTCTTTCTCATTAGTTATTCCACACTTTTTTAATTCTTTCCATAAATTCTCAATATTCACTTTCTTTCCTTTCAGTATCTAATAATATTTTCTTTATCATTTCTAATTTTGTTTCAGCTATTGTTGCTCTTTCTATTGCTTTTTCATACATTTGAATATTAACTGTATCTGAACCAACTTTTATTCTATATCTGCCTGTTTCAGTAATCTGGTATTCTACTTGATTTGTTGCAATTAACTTCAATACATTCTTATGTCCTATTTTAAATCTTCTCATATATTCATTAACACTTATATATTCTTCCATTATAGTTCCACCTATTTTATTGTCCTTTTAATGTTAGTTTTTTGTTTATTTCTACTAATTCTAAATATATCAAATTTAATAAATTGTCTTGTTTTTCATCTTTAATATTTACATATTCAAGAAATTTACTTCTTATGATGTTATAATTCCATCGCCCTCTTTTGCTTTCTACTGCTGTCCCCCAATTTACTTTACCTTGTCGTAGTAAAGCTCTAATATATTCAGGATTCTTGCCAATTATCTTTCCTGCTTGTTCAGGAGTTAATGTTTCCACTCTTTTTATATCTTCTTCCATCAAAATTGCCCCTTTATAAACTTAAATTATTATTCTTCTTTATTTCTCTTTACCTTATACCAATCTCTAATAGCACTTCCTAAAGCTACTTTTTCTTTTCCGTAATTTTCACTTGGAAAATCCTTGCTATTATAAATGCATAATGCTGTTGGTACACTGCATTTTCTTAATTTTGCAAATTCTGTTGGAGTATAAAAATAATTATCTTGTAACTCTCTTATTTCATATTCTTTTGTTTCATTTTTTTCTTTTTCCAATAATACCACCTCTTATTATTTTTTTAATTTATTACCCTCAATATACATCGCCACCATTCTTTTTTTATTTGTGTGTCGTGCCGCAAAACTATTTTTATTATACAATAGTTATATTCTAAAATCAAAACTACAAAAAAAGAAACATTAGCACTTTTATTAAATGTTAATGTTTGCTTTTATATCTATTGATTATTTTTTACCATATTGAATATTTTTACAAATTCTGTATGTGTGTTTAATATTATTGAATAAGAAGTTGAACCAATTTGCAAAATTATTCCATCATTCACTTCTGTTACTGATGTTATCTTATCAAATGTTTTATCAAAACATTCATTAGTTGAAGAATAAATCACTCTTTTATTTGTAATATATAATGTACCAGCATATGTTGTTCGTTGATTTTCTCTTATTGCTTTTCCCCCAGAGCCACCTGTTCTATATGTTAAGCCTTTCATTAGTCTAATACTAATTCCACTACTTTTACCTGTATATCCTGTAGTTATTGTTTTATCCTTAAAGGTATATCCTATATCTGCATAATGGCATACCTCATCATTTGCTAAATTTATATTTGTTCCTATTATGGTAGGTAGTTGACCATTTTTTATCATATTTAATGTTTCTGTACTCATTAATGATTTACTATTAGTATTTTTTCCAGTAAGTTCTTTAATAATATCTATAATCCAACCAATTCCACAAAGTCCTCCTGTAAATAAATATATTAGTCCCATTTTGTAATCTTTATCTATAAACTTATGAACTCCAAATACACCTAAAAATATTACAATTAATAATCTTGTTTTTTTGTTCATTCTAATTTCCTCCATAGTGTAAGTAAATTGCATATATTATGCTCTCGGTCCTACGAATTTATCTCCGTTTAAATGTATCATATGATCTGGCATTTCACTTAACCATACTTCTGTTTCCCAAGCTAAATCTTCTGCAAACTTTTTAAAAGTTTTCATATCTATAAATGCTGTAACAAATATTTTTCCTAAATCACACTTTTTTGTCATTTCATTTATTTCTAATATTCTCTTTGGACTTATCGGACCAACACTTGTAACTGCTTCAATGAAATAAACCCATTTCTTATCATCTTGATATAAAATAACATCTGGCAATTTTTCGTGTTTTCCCATTGATATTTTCAGTTTTTTTAACAGTTCGTTGTCCTTATATAAGTCTTTATCTTTAGTATCTCCAACATATAGTACAATACTATTCTGTGCAAATCTTGGAGCAAATTCTTCTATTATAGCTTTTTGTAATTCATTATGCTTTCCTGTGCTAAATTCAAATTTTTCTCCATTTATTATTACAGGCATCTTTGTCAGTTTCCTTTTGTTTTCATAAATGCTTATTAGTTTTTCGTGATTTTTTAAATATTTTTCTTTTTCACTTTCCCACTTTGCTGTTTTATATTTTTTAATTAAATCTAAAGCTTCTATCGTTAATCTGTATCTATAATTAGGACTGTTTGTTGGTTTAGCATTGTCTTCAACTATAGCTGCAATCCTAAAATGGTGTAATGCTTGTTTTCTAAATGTTTCTCTACTGTTTTCAGCATATACAATATTATACTTTTCTTTTATAAATTCCATAATATCGTGTATTCTAATATATTTATTAGTTGCTTTTTCCCATTCTTGATTTTCTTCTAATTGTAATAAAGCTAATAGAGTATATGCACATAAATCTGATTGTTGTGATTTTGGCATTCCTATTTCTTTTAATATCTCTTTTGCCTCGTCTAATTTATTCATTACTAATCGCCTCCAATAATACATTATCACATATTTCAGTTGTTATATTTACTTTTTTTTGTAATCTCTTTCCTATGTTTTTTATAATATTTTCATTTGGTATAGGTATATTATTTATCTCTGTTGCATTTACTTGAGTTGAGCCATTTAAGATTCTATAATACTTATCATATAATGTACTATTATAAATTCCATATAATCCATATATAACATCTTCATTTATATCTTTTTTATCTATACTGCCAATAAAGTTAATATGATTTTCAGTAGATATATACTCATAGTTTGCAAAATCTTTTTTGAAAAACATAACAGGTTGTATTCTTCTGTTTTCCTCTTTACTGCTAAATCGTTTTATGAATAATGAATTAGTATTTTTTTGTAGTAAAGCTGTATTATCTTTACTCACATACTGCAGTTCATCTTCATTGCTTGGAAATTTTATAAATCCTTTATTAAAATGAATAGATGAAAAAAGAGGAACACTATTATTTGATGCCTTATTTGTTAAATATTCTTCATTTCTGAAATCAACAGTTAATCCTGTTTTCAATTTCAATCCTATATCTTCTAATTTAGTATGAAAAGATTTTATTGTTTCCAGCACCTCAATATCAGTATTATCTATTGGCAAATATACATATCTTTCATTATCTTTTTCTACGCATACATTATAATCAATATTGTAAGATTTTAATTCTTCAAAATCTTCATTACTATATGATTGCGTTATATGAATTGTGTTCTTTATTTCTTTAGTCTTTATAGCTTTTAAAATCATAGTTTCTTGTAATACATTTTCCTTATTAAATACTTTATCTCTACTAATAAATAAATGTATATCAGTAAGCCTAACATTATCTAAAAATACTTGTCTAAACTTTTTAAAATATGCCCCTGATGTCCACGATCTAGGAACTATAAATATCATTTCTCCATTATTAGTTAGTAATCTCATAGCTTTCGTCATAAACAGAAAATATAAGTTAGGCTGTCCATATATCACTTCGCTCATTTCTTTTGCTTCAATGTCATTCTTTCCTATTTTTTTATATGGTGGATTACTTATTATAATATCATAACTTGTTTCTTTATTGCTTAGTATAAAGTTTTCTTTAATAATATTATATTTCGTTAATTTACTTACTTTTTCTTTTGTTTCTGCCATATTCTTTTCTAATATTGGTATAATTTCTAAATCATTTTCATATAAATCTATTTCTATATTTTGTATATCTTCTTCTTTATTCAACTTTTCTAATAATGCTATACTTAAAATTCCTGTTCCAGCTCCTGCATCTAATATTTTTATATTATCTTTTTTATAGTTACTTAATTCTGCCATATATATAGCCGTTTCTTTTGATGTGAAAAATTGCCCTATTTTTTTTCTATCACTTTTACTTTTAGAATTAAGATACTCATCTGTACTATTTAAAACCTTTTCTAATAACATCTTTACTCCTTCATTTTTTCACATTATACCACAAATTTTAAGAAAAAACATAAATAAGAGATATATTTTTTCAATATCTCTTATTTTTTTATCTTATAATAAACTGCTATCTTTAAGTCCTAATTTAAAGGTTTCCACTAATTCAATGTCTTGTATATCATCAGCTAACTTTAGATATTCGCTTAATGCTTTTATTTCATTTTTATTAAGTTCTACTATCTCACTTCGTTCTATAAAATTCATTACATTTGGGTAATCTTCTTTTAGTTTGCTCATTTTGTGTACTATATCTTTATAGTCTTTTCTATTCCAGATACTACCTCCTAGCATTTCTTTTATACAATGCATATTTCTATAAATAAAAGTATTTTGTAAATCTTCAACATTACTATTTACAAACTTTTGGCTATTGTCTGCTATTTCTTTTTTTAAATATATTCTATCTAAAAAACCTAATTTGTAATACTGTTTATTCCAAAAACTACTTTCTCCAGACATAGCTCCCTCAAACCTGTCTAATTTTAGCCATAGCTGTTTTTGTTTTTCCTTATCTTTTACTAACTCATACATTAAGTTCTCTAATTCTTCTTTAGCTTGTCTTGTTTCTTTTATTTCTTCTGGCTCTCCATACATTCTAATATATAACCCATCTAGTCCATCTCCTCTTGTTTCGTATATATCATTTAAAACTTGATTTTCAAATAATTCATTAACTGTATATTCTCTTTTTTCCATTTTCTCCCCTCCTACAATGATTTTCCTGTTTTCACACCAATTTTAAACATTTCTTCTGCCTCTATTGTAAATCTATCATTATATAAACTTATTACTTTTAAAATTGCTTTCATTTCTTCTGGTGTAAATTCTTCAATTTTTTCATCGTAAATAAATTTCTCAACTCTAGGGTATTTACTATATATGTCAATAAGTTCTTTTTTAATGTTATTATAATATTCATTTGATTTTAAATTATTGTGCTTTGTTTTATCTACATAGTCCCATATATCATCAAATTTATCATAAATACTATCTTCATTAGAAATATTGTCTGCGTTTTTTTCTTCCTTTATTTGCTTATTTAAAGATATTGCATCTATAAATCCTGTTTTATAATATGGCTTATACCAAAAACATAATTCGTCCATTGCACATAATTCAAACTTATTTAATTTTCCATACAAGTTCTTTATTTCCTTTTCATCTTTTATAAATTTCTTCATAAAATTTACTAATTCTTCTTCTGCTTTTTCCGTTTTTTTACTTTTTGGTGGCTTGCCATATTTTGATATATAGCGTTTTTCCACTTCTCCCTCTCTTATTTCATATAAGTTATCAAGTATCTTATTTTCACACATTTTTATTTTTCCCTCCTAATTATCGTTATAGCGTTATTTTATTGTATGTTTTTTAATTAGTCAACGCTGTGGCGATAATATTTATTTTTGATTTTGTTATACTAATAAAAAGGAGAAAACTATGGATTTACAAGAAGCTATTCGATTAAGAATTTTAAATTTATGCAAAGAAAATAATATCAATATAAACAAACTTTCTACTTTGGCTGGAGTCCGTCAGTCTACTATCAATAGCATAATTAACGGACATAGTAAAAAAGTACAAGTTTTAACAATACTTCGTATTTGTTTAGGCTTAAATATGCAACTTGATGAATTTTTTAATGATAAATTATTTAAAGACTTAGATGATGAATAATACAAAACATTATTTATAATCTAAGTCTTTTATTTTTTTATCTTCCTAACTCTCTACTTTTCCACTTTTGCTTATATTGTTTCAATAAATTTTCAATAACATCTTCCATTTGTTTTGTGCTATAACCTTTTGGAAAATAGCCTTTTAAATTTTCTACCTTAAATTTTATTTGTTCCTTTTGATTTGGTTTTTGTTCCGTCATTATAGCGAAAATCGTGTCCATATCTAGTTTGTTTTGTCTGCTTAATTCTTTCATTCTTATTGCTTGTGGGTATGATGGTGTGCAATCTTCACTTTCTATTGTTTCTAATAAGTCCTTTTGTTCCTGTTCTCTTAAATATGATATTTCTACTGCTGGGTTCATTGCCATTTTATTATCATCAACTAATTGTAATAAAGGTTTTATAAGTTCTGTTAGTCTTACATACCTTTGTACTTGTCTGCCACTTATTCCCTCTGCAATTTTATCTCTGGACTTGTGGACATTGTGTCCATAAGTTTTTTTACTCTGGTTTTTCTCTGCCTCTAACTTCATTTTATAAGCATAGGCTTTTTCACTTGGTAGTATATCACTTCTTTGTAGGTTACTATCAACAAGAGTAATTATTGCCATATCTTTATCCATATCACGAACTAAAACAGGAATTTCGGTTTTTCCTGCTTTTTCACAAGCATATTTTCTTCTATGTCCACTCACGATTTCGTATCCCCCTTTTTCTCTATTTCTTACTATTAACGGCTCTATAACTCCATATTCTTTTATACTTTCGATTAAATCTTCCATATCTTCATTATCTTTTACTTGGTATGGGTTATCTTTAAATTCGTGTAATTCATTTATATTTACAATTTTTTCACTCATTTTATCTCACTTCCCTATTTTTATATTTTGTTTTTGTTTGTTGCAATTCTTCATTTCTTGCTTGTCTTTCTATTCTTATTACTTCTTTAATTTTTGGGTTATCTTCAATAATTTGATTTGCAACTTTTAATTTATTTCTATAATCTTTTAGAATTGTAGTGCATTCATCTCTTTTGGTTTTGTATTCTTTTATTAACTCATCATCTTTGCAATTTCTTAATTTGTTTCTGTACTTTTGCCTTATTCCAGTTACTTCTGCAATATTCTTTTCAGTCTGTGAAATATAGTTTTTTACATCATCTGTTGTTTGTAGCTTTTCTTTCGCTATTAGCCTTAGTTCATTAGAATATCTTTCCATTTTCCTTACTTCTTGTTTCATTTCTGGTGATAATGGCTTTCTAGTATTTTCTTTTGGTATTAGTCCTAACAAGTGATAAAGCAATAAAAAAAGAGCCTCAAGCCCTGTAATTTTACTTATATCTTTGAATTTTCCATTAAGCATACATACTTTGTTTTTCTTATATATCTTTCTAGTTTTTATAAATTTATAATACTTTTCTTGCACATAATAAGGGTTATTAAATACTCTATCTGCAATATTTTTAGGTGTATATTTTTCTCCTAATTGATACATTCTTGTTGCTTTTTTGTCATTTATTGAACGAATAGTAGCATATTTTCTATTTGGATCATCATTTATAATATAACCTTTTTTATACATTGCTTTCTTGAATTGTGCATAGGTTAAACACATTTCTAGTGTTTCATCTATTGCTTTTCTCATTAGATTATACTTTGTTGGCTCTCCTCTTTTTTCTGCAAAATATATATTTCTTGGTGTTCTTCCTTTTGGATTCTTAATTACTGTTAGATTATTTTCATTACACAATTCATCTGATAAACTTCTAAAACGATAATATGCTCCTTTGTTACAATTAAACTTTTTCCCTGTAAACATATTAACAGAACACACTACAAAATGATTATGATATGTGCCTGTATTGAAATGTGTTGCAACTAATACTTGGTATTCTCCCCACATTTTTCTTGCAAGTTGTACTCCTATTTTATGAGCAAGTTCTGGAGAAACTTCGCCAGTTTTGAAACTTTGGTATGCGTGATATGCAATATTTCCTGTACATTTTCCAAACTTTTCTTGTGTCATTTTCATTTCTTCAAAAGCTGTTTCTCTATTACAATTTACTCCAGTTACAAACATTGTTTTTTCGTTTTCATCAACTGTTTTCTCATTGTTTTCTGCATATAATAATACTTGTTTTAGGTCATCAAATCTTGTTTTTTCTGGGTTACTTGCATAACTAACTACTCGTGATAAACTGTCCTTAACTGCCCATATTTTTGTTGTTGCCATCTTCATCATCTCCATTACTTTTTGAATTATAAATTACTAAAAAATTGTGTTCTATCACATCTAAACATTCTTCTATTTTGTCTATATCTAGTTTAAAAGTATCATTTTTTAATTGACATATTTGTAAATAAATTTGATAAAATTCTTTATCTGGTATTGGATAAATTTTTTGTTTTAGTCCTGTTTTTCTTAAATAATTTGATAAAGATAATTTACTTTTTTTTGCTTTTTGTTGTAATTTTTTCTTTTCATTTTCACTAACTCTTATATGAATATCTACTATTTTTTCTTGCATAAAATTTCACTTCCTTTCAACTTTTCTAGCTGGGGTTATAGGGGTGCAAAACCCCTTTCAACGAATGTTGTCGGTTTTGGGTGCGACACAAAACCTATGCTCGCTACACTGATAGATAAATCTATCAATGCAGATTTTATAAACTAAAAAAAGAAGTTTTTTCAACTTCATTTCACACTATTTTATCTACTTTCTCTTTCAAAATTTTTCTCTCTTGTATATTCTGGATACCTTATTTTTATTCCCTCATAAAAGTATGGTGCATAACTACAACAAAATATTTCACTTACATTATATTTATCGGAAACTTTTTCATTTTCAATATCTTTTTCACTATCATAGTTACATCTATTCCATAAACTAAATGCCATTCTTGTTACTTTCTCACTTGTACTTGTTTGATATGCTCCATTTATTGAATCAATATTTATTTCTCCTGTTCTTAAATTAAATATTTTACTAAAATTATCTCTTGTTGTTTCACATATTCCTAATGTATAAACTATTGCTTTATAATACACATCTGTTTTTCCCATTTGTTCCATTTCTTTATATTTGTTATTCCAAAATTCTTTGTGTTTGCTATCTATAAATTTCATATTTTTAAATCCTCCTAAAATATTTTTGTGTGACAGTGTGACAATGATGACAACAGTGACAATGATTTTATGATAACGGTGTTGTCCTATATCTATTTTTAATGTCATCATTGTCATCGTTGTCACATTCCTTGATTTCTCGGTGTTTCTTCATTGTCATCATTCTCGTTATAAAATTTCAACTTGTTGTCACTCTTGTCACTGTTGTCATCATTTCTTAAAATAATTTGTCTGCTGTTTCTACTTCTAACAATGTCATAAGTTATCTTACTTTCTTTCAGTTTGGTATAATGGTATTCATTCAATATTTTTGTAATAACTGTAGGTGCAATTTCTTTTTCTTCTAGTTCTTTTAGTAATTCGGTTGCACTACCTTTCCATTCTCTTTTGTCTTGCATAAAGTCAATAATGTTTAATATAACTGTCGGTGTTTCTCTTATTTCTAATTCTTTTTGATTTGCTCTATTTATAAGTTCCCAATCACAATTATTAAATCTTAAAACAAACTCTTGATATTCAACATCTCTACCAGTTATATATAAGGTTGCTGTACTCTCTGTTCTTGATTTCTTTTCTAGTATAAATGTTGTATCACTACTTCCCATTATTCCATTTGTTCCAGAAACTCTATTGAAAACATCATTGTCGCCCTGTTTCCTTATATGGTGTACTGCTATTATTGCTATTTTATTTTTGTCTGCAAAATCTTTCAGTATTGATATATCTCCATAATCACTAGCATAAGAAATATCATTATTTGTATTTCGTACCTTTTGCAATGTATCAATTACTATTAGTCTTGTTTGAGGGTATTTCTTTATATAGCATTCTAATTGTTCTATTAAGCCATTTGATATTTTATTTGTAGATATAGCGAAATGTAGTTTATTATTTGCTTCATTTGTTATTTTAAATAGTCTGTTTTGTATTCTTGCCAGTGTATCTTCTAAACATAAATATAAAACATCACTTTCTTTTGTTTTCAATTCCCATATAGGCTCGCCCTTTGAAACTTGTAAGCATATTTTAAGCATTAGCCAACTTTTCCCAATTTTAGACGCTCCACAAAATAAATGAAATCCAATAGGTATTATCTCATCTACTATAAACTCTGTTTCTTTTAGTGGGTTATATAATAATGTTTCTGCATCTATTGTTTCTAATTCTTTCATTTGCAAGTTTTCTCCTTTCCTTTTACTAGCTGAAGAAAAGTATATTGCTTTTCAGTTAGTAAAAAAATAAAGCCTATATCAATTTTTACATTAGATATAAGGCTATATATTTCATTTATATTCAATTTTTCTTTTTAGTTATATACATACTCGTTATAAACTATTTCTTCAGCTCTATTCTTAATATTATTCATTCTAGCCACCCATTCTAATTGATGATTAGCTTTTAATTCTTCTGTAACATTTTCTTGTTTAGCTAGTTTTGTTATTATACTTTCTAAAAGAGAATTACATTTTTCATCTATTGAGTGTAAATACTTATTTAATCTTCCGTCTAGTAGTAAGTCTGTATATAAAGGTTTATTATATTGTTTTATATGTCTTAAATGTGCTTTTCCATATCTTCCAATAGTAAAGTTTGTATCTTTTTGTATTGTTAGATTAGGAAAATAATAATCTCCTTGTTTTGTATAGGTTATTCCTGTTCTTTCATCAATATATTCATTTTTTAATTCCATAATTATTACCACCTTTCAATTTTGATTTTACTTTATATTATAGGCTTTTTCAAATGTGCATTAGGAAGTTGTCATTGTTGTTTCATTTTTTCTTTATCTCGATAGTAATATTCCTTTTTCTTTAAATTTCTGTTTTCTCTTTTACATTCCTTTGAACATAATAGTTCTTGAGCATTAACTGGCATAAATGTTTTACCACAAATTATACATTTTCTTTCTTCTGGTGCTTTTGCTTTTCTGTGTTCATTATAATATTTCATTCTTGTATTTTTTAGAGAAATTTTTTTACATTCTTCGCTACAAGACTTTTGCCTAGCATATTGGGGATAAAATGGCTTATTACATACATCACAAACTTTTTCTGGAAATAAATGCCCATTATTTTTAGCAAGTTCTTCTTCTTTTTTCTTTTGTCGGTATGCTTTTTGATATTCCTTTTCCCTTTGTTTTTCACATTCCTCTTTTTCTTTTTTAGCTTGTTCATTTTTACTTTGAATTTCTTGCAATTCTTCATTTGTATATTCTAGTTCATATTTTCCTATAAAATTAAAATAAATATCTACTTGTTGGGTACGATTAAGCTTTTTTCCTTTTGCTTGATAAACAATAATCTTATCTATAAGTTCTCTTACTAATTCTTGAGTTATTTCAGTTGGATTTTTATATTTTTTTATTAGTTCAACAAATTTCTTAACATTAACTTTTTGAGGTTGTTTTTCACTTTTAATATTATCTGTTAAAGTTTTTATTTTTGTTTCAACTTCTTTTTGTTCTTCATCATACTTTTTCATCAATGAAATATATTGCCTTTCTGGAAGTAATTGATTGATATAATTTTCATACAAACTAGAAATAAGTTTGTCTAGTTCTTCAAATCTTCGTTGTAAAACTCTTAAATCTGTTTTATCTTGTATAGGCTTTTTATTTTGATTATTATTCCATTTTAATTTTAGTTCTTCAATAAAGGATTCTTCATCTTCAATTATTCGTTTAGATATAGCCCTTAAATATTCTAGTAATATTTCCTTTAAATCATTATTATTGATATAGTGTGCCGTACAAGTTCCTCTTTTTCCTCTATAATCAGTACAGGAATAGCCAAGAGTTGATATATCTTTATTGGGCTGATATTTATATATTAGTTTTTTATTACAATCCGAACAATAAAGTAATCCTCGAAATGTTGCTTTTTCTCTAATCTCTGCATTATCTCTTGTTTGAGGTGCAAATCTTCTATTTCTTTGAGCCTTATCCCATAATTCTTGTGATATTATAGGCTCGTGTGTATTAGGGAAAAAATATTGTTCTTCTTTAGTTGCTTTTCTTCTTTTATTAAGTTTGAAATTCGTACTAATAGTTTTTCTTAAAATTGTATGTCCTAAATATTCTTGCCTATTTAAAATAACTACCACTGCACTAGCTTTCCATTTACAATATCCCTCTGGTACTATATAGCTTATTTGTTCTGGATGATATTTCATAGCAAACGCTGCAGGAGTTAGCACTTTTTCTTCTGTTAATATATCTGCTATTTCATACGCATTCATTCCGTTTGCTGTCATTTCAAATATACGCACAATAACTTTTGAAGCAATCGGATCAACATATAATGTTTGTTTATCTCCTAATTTTCTATAATATCCATAAGGAATTGAGCCACTACATCTCTTTCCCTCTTGCATTCTTGAAGAAAATATAGATTTGATTTTATTACTTGTATCTTTGGAATACCACTCGTTCATTATATTTAAAAATGGAGCAAAATCATTTTGAGAAGGATTTTCGCTCTCACTATCTACATTGTTGTTAATTGCAATAAAATGAACATCTTTTTTTGGAAATAACATATCAGTATAAAAGCCTACTTGTAAATAATTTCTACCTAAACGACTCATATCTTTTACAATAACAGTTCCTATTTTGTTATTTTCAATATCATCAAGCATTTCTTGAAATCCTGGTCTTTTAAAATTTCTTCCAGTATATCCGTCATCTGTGTAATGCTTTATATTTACAAAGCCATTTTTTCTTGCATAATCTTCTAAAAAGTTCTTTTGATTAGAAATACTGTTTGACTCTCCTTGAAGTTCATCATCTCTTGATAATCTTTCATAAAGTGCTGTAATTCTGTTTAAATCCTTTACTTTAGCCAACTAATTCTCACCTCCTTCGTACACGGTTTTGGTATATATACCCTCAATGTAATTTAAGTATATAATAAATATTTCTATGTGGATCTAAATCTATTAGTAATACCTTTTTCCCCTTTCTAGCTAGCCCATTTCCCAAATTAGCTGTTGTAGTTGTTTTTCCTACTCCACCGTTTTTGATTAGCTATGGCAATTACTTTACACTTTGACACTTTTTACCCTCCTTTCATAAAAATCAGCCATCAATAATGATGACTATGTAAAAAAAACAAATCAACCTAGGTCGACTTGTTTATAAAAATTATCTCTCTGTTTTTTCCCTTTCCTTTTGATTCAAACTCCTCAATTTTTTATCTACCATTTGGCTATATTCTTCTAATCCTATCGCTCTTGCTTCTCTTATAGATTGTCTTTTAATATTAAGGTTATCTATTCTACTATCATTGTTATAGTGTTCTATCATTTCTTTTACTTTTTCTTCAGATGTTATATCTTTGAAAATTATTTTGCTCTCTTTTATTTCTAAGTTATAACCTTTTCTTAATAAATAAGCCAAAAAGTATCTTTGTCCCTCATTATCATATTGTTGTAAATTTTCACTATTAAATTGTTGTTTTTCATGATATTCTAATACTTGATTATCTTTCATTGTTTTACCTTGCCCTTTCTTTATTCTTATTTTTATTAGGTTGCATACGAACTTTAGAGTATATCTCAAAAGCTTTATCTTCATCAAAACTCTTATCTATTGAAATAGCCTTATTTTCAATAAACTCTTTACTCATTATGAATCTACCTGTATCAATAAAATTATATCTGCCGTCTTTGTCTTTGCCCATATACATAACAGTAATCGGTATTTTTTCTTTGTCATTACATATTGGTATATTGACAGTACAAAACATTCCTTGCTGCAAATTGTTTAGATAATCTATTGCTTCTTGATTTTTCAAATTTTCTCCCTCCTTATATTTTTTCCACTAAAAAAAGCCAATCTTTGATTGACTTTTTAGTTATGTATTTAATTTTCGATTAGTTTTATTAGTAATTCATTTATTGGCTCTGTTGGTCTATTTTGTTTTAGCTGATTATTTCTCTTTTCGACTAATGCTTGTATAATTAACTTTTCATCTCTAGCACTTAATTTTGCTTTTATTTTTTTCATATAGAATCGCTCCTTTTCATTTTTTATACTATAATGTTATTACAATTTTTTTAAGATAACAATTCTACTTTTTGATTTTTTTATCAATTTTACACCATATTCATGTAAACTTTTACTTCAACTCGGCTAAACTTTTCTCTCTTTTTCTCTTCTCTCACATGGCTTTCAAGCTCTTTCCTCATATCGAACGCATTTCCTACTAATAGCAAGTGCTATTAAGGTAATTCCTTTGTTTTTTTGTTTTTTCATTTTTATAAAACTCCCTTCTTTTGTTTTGCATATATA
>CANBES010000007.1 GCA_947367845.1 uncultured Clostridium sp.
CCCCTTTTCAAGCAGAAGACGGCATACGAGATCCTGAGATGTCTCGTGGGCTCGGAGATGTGTATAAGAGACAGATAGTAATGTTAATAATTGCAGTAATATGCATTTTTGGAGCTATTTTATGGCAAGAATTTTCGAATTTAGAAGTTGCAATGGAACCAGAAGATTTTCAAACTGTTATATCTGAAAGACCAAAGGAAGATGTTGAAAGTCAAAATATAATGACACCAAATATTGTGGAAAATTCACTTGATAAGCTTCAAAATATGGATAATAATACTGCACCAAAAGTTGATTATAGCCAAGTAAATGTTGATAGATTTTTTTACAATCAACTAGAAGAAGAGTCAAAGACAATATATAAAGCATTAGAAGCAAATAGAGAAAATATGAAAACAGGAACACATAAGATAGAGCTTGGAGATACTTTTTCAGATTTATTAAGTACTGAAAATGGTCAAACTAAATTGGGCGAATATTATCAATCTGCAATTGAAGCATATACATATGATAATCCAGATATATTTTATTTAAGTCCAAATAAAATGTACCTAAATATAGAAAAAACAACTAGCCTTTTTAAAACGACTTATAATGTGTTTATAAATAATGGGGAACAACCAAACTATTTGGTTAATGAATTTTCTTCTAGATCAGAAGTGGAAGATGCAATAAATAAAGTGGAAAGTGTGAAAAAAGATATTATCTCAAAAAGGACAGGGGATATATATGATGATATAAGAATTGTGCATGATTACTTAGTTGATACAATAGAGTATGATACAAGCATTTCACAACATAACATTTATGATGCTTATGGTGCGTTAATAAATCGTTTATGTGTGTGTGAAGGTTATGCAAGAGCGTTTAAATATATTATGGATGATATGAATATTCCTTGTGTGTTGGTAATTGGAAAAGCTACAAATTCAAAAGGTGAGACAGAAAATCACGCTTGGAATTACGTGAATGTACAAGGTGCTTGGTATGCGATTGATACTACATGGGATGATCCTGTTGTGTTAAATGGCGGAAAGGCAACTTATGCTTCAAAGTATAAGTATTTCTTAAAGGGTGCTAATACTATGAGTAAGGACCATGCTCCTAGTGGACAATTTACAGAAGGGGGAAAAGTATTTAATTATCCAACTTTGAGTAATTATAATTATCAATAAAGCTGTTTTTGGGGACGGAGCAAAAAAACATCAATTAAATTTTTTTAAAGCGATGTATTTTTGCTCCGTCCCCAAAAACATCGCTTTTAAAAAAATAAAACTAAAACTTGTCATATTACCAAATCAGCCTAAATATATATTAATTAAAGAATTTAAGAAACAAGCATTTCGAATATAAATTTAGGAGGTATATAATGGAAAATACGAGATTGTATCAAGACATCGCAAAAAGAACAGACGGAGACATTTACGTTGGGGTGGTAGGACCAGTAAGAACAGGAAAATCTACATTTATTAAAAAATTTATGGACTTACTGGTAATTCCAAACATTGACAATGAATACAAAAAAGAAAGAGCAAAAGATGAACTTCCACAAAGTGCTGGTGGAAGGACTATAATGACAACAGAGCCAAAATTTGTGCCAAATGAGGCAATTGAAATCACTTTGGATAACAACTTAAAATTCAAAACAAGATTAGTTGATTGTGTTGGTTATCTAGTCGATAATGCAATTGGTTATTTAGAAGACGATATGCCAAGAATGGTAAAAACACCTTGGTCAGATGAGGAGATACCTTTTGAGACTGCGGCAGAGATAGGCACGAAGAAAGTAATAGATGAGCATTCTACAATAGGAATATTAGTTACAACAGATGGAAGTGTTACAGATATTCCAAGAGAAGATTATATCAAGGCAGAAGAAAGAGTGGTTTCTGAATTAAAAGCTTTGAACAAACCATTTATCATATTGCTAAATTCTGCTGAACCTAATTCATCTTACACACAAGAATTAGCGAATACATTAAGTGAAAAATATAAAACTTCTGTTGTGCCAACAAATTGTGAGTATTTATCAATTGATGATATTAACAACATGTTTTCAAAGTTATTATATGAATTTCCAGTTGAACAAATTAAAATTAAATGTCCAAGGTGGATTGACGGATTAGAATTTACGCATCCTTTAAAAACTGAGTTGTATAATGAAATTAGAGAAGCTTTTGAAAATGTCAATGTTTTAAAAGATGTTTCTGATTGTGTTTCATCAATTAATCAAACGGAAATAATTGAAAGAAGCTTGCTTAGTGATATTCAACTAGGTACAGGTAGTATTAATGTAGAAATCACTTTAAAAGAGAATTTGTTTTACAATGTGCTTACAGAAATTACCGGTGTTAAAGTTGATAATGAAGGAGATTTGTTTAGTATTATTTCTGAATTATCTGTTACAAAGAAAAGATATGATAAAATTGCATATGCACTAGATGAAGTTGAACGTAAAGGTTATGGAATTGTAACACCTTCAATGGATGAGCTTATTTTAGAAGAACCTGAAATGGTAAAACAAGGCTCTAGATTTGGTGTTAAACTTAAAGCGACGGCACCTTCTATCCACTTAATTAGAACAAATGTGGAAACTGAAGTGTCTCCAATTGTTGGCTCTGAAAAACAATCTGAAGAACTTGTTAATTATTTGTTATCTGAGTTTGAAAGTGACCCTAAGAAAATTTGGGAGTCTAATATTTTCGGTAAGAGTTTACATGAACTTGTTAATGAAGGGCTACAAACTAAATTGTCTAAAATGCCAGAAGATGCACAAATTAAGCTACAAGAGACTTTGGAGAGAATTGTTAATGAAGGTAGTGGCGGTTTAATTTGTATAATTTTATAGGAATTAAGGGGATATCTATTTTGATATTCCTTTAAAAATGGATGGAAATAATTGGCATAATTCCACCAAAAAAGGCATTTAAGTGTGATAAGAGGAAAAAGAAGGTCGAAAAAGGTTGATAAATAAAAAAAACTATGTTAAAATGACAAAAGCACAGACGACAGCATATAATAGAGTATACTAAGTAGGAAGGAAAGATAATTATGGATAAAGAGCAAGAACTAATACAACTATTAGAAAAATACAACCAAGACCATATTATAAAACTATTAAAAAAAATAGACGGAGCAAAAAGAAAAGAATTAATAGACCAAATAGAAAACATAGATTTTAACCAAATAATGGAACTATATGAACACACAAAAAAGCCAGTAGAAATAAAAGAAAATAAAATAGAAGCCACATCATATTTAGACAAATCAAAACTAACAAAAGATCAAAAAGAAAGATTTGACGAATTAGGAGAGCAAATAATAAGAAGCGGAAAATATGCAGTAGTAACAATGGCAGGTGGCCAAGGAACAAGACTTGGACATAGCGGCCCAAAAGGGACATTCAAATTAGATGTATATGGAAAAGGAAAATATTTATTTGAAATATTAGCAGATAACCTAAAAGAAGCAAATAAAAAATATAACACAATAATTCCATGGTACATAATGACAAGCAAAGAAAATAATCAAGATACATTAGATTTTTTAGAAAAACACAATTACTTTGGATATGACAAAAACCAAGTAACAACATTTATACAAGGTGGATTACCATTAATTGATAAACAAGGAAAAATGTTAATAGGAAAAGACCTAAAAATAAGAGAAGCATCAGACGGAAATGGTGGAACATATGCAGCTCTAAGACAGAATGGCTGTTTAGCAGATATGAAAGAAAAAGGAATAAAATGGGTGTTTATTGGAAGCGTTGACAATGCTTTACTAAAAATGGCAGATGTAACACTACTTGGAATGGCAATAGACAAAGATGTAGAAATAGCATCAAAATCAGTAGTAAAAGTAAACCCACATGAAAGGGTAGGCGTATTTTGTAAAATGAACAAATGCCCAAAAGTAATTGAATATACAGAACTACCAGAAAAAATGGCAGAAGAAACAGATATGAATGGAGAACTAAAATATGGGGAATCTCACATAATGTGTAATTTATACACAATAGACGCAATTGAGAAAATCAGCAAAGAGCCATTAATATATCATAGTGCATTCAAGAAAAACTCATATATAGACGAAAATGGCAAAGAAGTAGTGCCAACAGAGCCAAATAGCTATAAATTCGAATCTTTTATATTTGACGCATTTGAATTTTTTGACGATATAGCAATTTTAAGGGGAAAAAGAGAAGACGACTTTGCACCTGTAAAAAACAAGGATGGTGTAGATAGCCCTAAAACAGCTAAAGAGTTATACGAAAAATACTGGGAAAGACAAGGCAAATAAAGGTGTTTTTGGGAGAACCCTGCCAATGGGGACGGACCTTTTTGGCAGGGATATATTTTTAAAGGATGTTTTTAAGGACTGTCCCTAAAAACACCCAAAAGGAGAAAGTGTTATGGAAGAATGTAAAGTAAAAAATTTATATAATTTAGAAGAAACAATTGCCAAAGATTTGTTAGGAACAGTAACATATCCATGGGAAGCACTACCAAAAATTGCAGATTTTATAATAGAATTAGGAAAAAGTTTAGACAAAGAAAAATATGAAGAAGTAGAAGAAAATATATGGATAGCAAAAACTGCAAAAGTTGCACCAACTGCTTACATAGCAGCACCTTGCATAATTTGTGAAAATGCAGAAATTAGACATTGTGCATTTATTAGGGGAAAAGCGATTGTTGGTGAAGGTGCAGTTGTTGGAAACTCTACAGAACTTAAAAATGTAATTTTGTTTAATAAAGTTCAAGTGCCACATTACAATTATGTTGGTGACTCGGTTTTAGGATATAAAGCTCATATGGGAGCAGGTTCAATAACTTCTAACGTTAAATCTGACAAAAAATTAGTTGTAGTAAAAAATGGAAAAGAACAAATTGAAACTGGAATTAAAAAATTTGGTGCAATGCTTGGTGATGAAGTAGAAATAGGTTGCGGAACTGTTTTAAACCCAGGAAGTGTTGTAGGGAAAAATTCTAATATTTATCCACTTTCTTCTGTAAGGGGAGTTGTACCTGAAAAATCAATCTATAAAAATCAAAATGAAATAGTAATAAAAAAATAGAAAAATCAGCCTAAATTATACTGTTACAAAACAATATAATTTAAGCTGATTTTTTACTACATTGATTGATTTCCAGGTAGGAAGTAATCAACAATACCGTAAATTAAAGCACCTATAATAGCGGCCATCCACGAGATTGAGTAACCAGCAACGAAAAATTGAGTAACATATAATGTAATTGCTGCTAACGCAAATCCAACAAAGCCTTTACCAAAAGGACTAGCATGTAAGCCCGTAAATTTGACTACTAAGTAATCTATTATAGTTAAAACTATAGCGGCTATTGCTAAAGTCCAAATACTATTTATAGTAAATCCAGGTGTAAAAAATGCAGTAATAGCAAGTACAACAGCAGCACCAATTAATCTACCAACTATTTGCCATACAGTAGAAGTACCACTATTTGCACGACTCCCTTGAGCTTCTGACATAGGTTCAACCTCCTTAGTTTTTTTTATTTTAATGTAAATTTTTCAAAGGTTCTAAGCTTATTATTTACAAAAAAAATTTATTTATACAAATAGTATAAATTGGTTAAAATTTGTAAAAAATAAAAATAAAAAAGGAGAATTTAAATGTTAATTACTTTTTTTAGAGCGATAGTTTTATATTTGGTAGTTTTAATAGTAATGAGACTAATGGGAAAAAGAGAAATTGGACAACTACAGCCATTTGAGCTAGCAATTTCTATTATGATTGCAGATTTAGCATCTATTCCAATGACTGAGATTGGAATTCCTATTTTTAATGGAATAATACCAATTTTAGGACTTCTTGTTATGCATTTATTAATTTCTGTTATTAATTTAAAAAGCTTAAGAGCAAGAGAAATAATTTGCGGAAAGCCTAGTATTTTAATATATAGGGGAAAAATAAATGAAAAAGCATTGTTAAAAGAAAGATTTACTATAAATGAACTAGAAGAACGATTGCGTGGCAACAATGTAGTAAATTTGGGCGATGTGGAATATGCAATTTTAGAAACAAGTGGACAAGTGACTGTTATACAAAAGCCTGAGAAAAGAACAACAATACCCGAAGACTTTAACATTTTGCCAGAGTATGAAGGGATTCCATATGATTTAGTTATTGATGGAAAAGTAATGGAAGCAAACTTACAAGCTATTGGTAAAAATTATAATTGGTTAAAAAAACAAACTGAAAAATTTGGAATAGAGCCAGAGGAAGCATTGGTAGTAACATTAGATGGAAAAGGCCAAATTTTCTGTCAAAAAAAAGAATCTTAATAATAAATGAAAATTAGAGATTGAGAAATGCTTAGTAAATTTGTGCTTTTGAGAAAGGATTAAATCGAATATGAAAAAAGAAATTATTATATGCATATTTATAGTAATAATAATTGTAATTGCAAATATTATTACTCAAAATTATACAACTAAATCAGTAACAGAATTAAATAATAAACTAGAAACATTAGAGACAGAGATTACCGATATTGGCGAAAGTGGAGAAATTGACAAAGATAGCATTAAATCTAAAATAAAGGAAATTGAAAAATATTGGGAAGACGTTCATGGTAAACTTGCATATTATATTGAGCATGATGAACTTGAAAAAGTTGAAACAGATATTGTTGGTATAAACAGTAGTATTGAGACTGATGATTACGAACAAGTTCTTAGTAAAATTGATGAAAGTAAATTTATTTTGCGACATATTGAGGATAAATATGCATTTACATTAGAAAATGTATTTTAAAACAGATTACAAACCGGCATAAAGCTTAATCGATGTTTTTTTGCTCCGTCCCCAAAAACATCAAAAAAAATCATAATTATTCTTTACATTTAGAAAGAACTAATATAAAATAAACGTAAATAGGACATACTAAGAAAAAATATGGAGGAAACAAATGAAAAGAAAAAATGAATTAAGTTATAAAGATTTAAAAATGACTTGTAATCCATCTGTTTTTGATTTTGACACAACTGAAGAGTTAGACCCAATAATAGAAGGAATTGGTCAAGAACGTGGAATAAAAGCACTAGAATTTGGACTAAAGGTAGATGTAAAAGGATATAACCTATACTTAGAAGGTCCAAGTGGTGTAGGAAAGACAATGTATACAAAAAATTATTTGGATACAATAGCAGCGAAGAAAAAAGTGCCTTCAGACTGGTGCTACGTATATAATTTTGATAATCCTAATCAGCCTGTGGCAATCGAGTTACCTGCTGGACAAGGTAAACAATTTAAAGATTCAATGGAAGGCTTTATAAAAGAGATTAGAAAAGACATCAGAAAAACTTTTAATAATGATGATTTCGAAAAGGAAAAAACCTTAATAAAACAAGAATTTGAAACAAAACGTACAGAGTTATTAGATAAATTAAACAAAGATGCATCAAAACACAATTTCCAAGTAAAAACAGCACAAAATGGAATTTATATGACACCAATTGTGGATGGAAGAGCGATTGAAGAAGAAGAATTTGAAAAATTGGCAGAAGAAGTTAAAAAAGCATATGAAGAAAGAGCTGTAATTGTGCAAGAACAAATTATGGCCACAATAACTCAGATAAAAGAAATAGAAAGATTATCAGACAAAAAAATATCAGAATGGCAGTCAAATGTTGCGCTTCTTACAGTAAATGCGCATATTAATTATTTGAAATCACAATATAAAAGAAATAAAAAAATAACAAAATTCTTTAATGATGTTAAACAAGACGTTTTGAGAAATATACCTGCATTTTTAGAAGATAACTCAAAACAACCACAACAACAACCAGTTCAAGGCCCTGTACAAAGAAAACCAGATCCAAGCGAAAACTATCGAGTAAATCTGTTTGTTGATAATTCAAACCGAGAAGGTGCTCCAGTCATAATGGATTCAAACTATTCATACCATAATATTTTTGGAAGTTTGGAATACGAAAATTACTATGGAGCGTTAAAAACAGATCACACAATGTTAAAGCCAGGACTTATGCAACAAGCAAATGGCGGATATATAATTTTCCAAGCAAAAGACTTGTTAACAAATGGCGCTTGTTATGAAGCTCTAAAAAAAGCATTAAGAGTAAAACAAATAGCAATAGAAAATACAGCAGACCAACGTTCTTCAATGGTTATGGTTTCTCTAAAACCTGAACCAATACCACTAGACTTAAAAGTTATTTTAATTGGTAATGCAAATATTTATCAAACATTATTAGCTATGGATTCAGACTTTAGAAAATTATTCAAAATAAAAGTTGAATTTGAAGAAAGTGCCGAAATTAACAAAGATAATGTTAACAAATTAGCAAGAATTATATATAGCTTCTGTGAAGCAGAAGAATTGCCACACCTAGACAAAGAAGCGATGGCAAGATTGGTAGAATACGCATCTAGATTAGCTGGAAGTCATAGTAAAGTTTCTACAAGATTTAATGATCTAATGCAAGTAGTAGCAGAAGCTGCAACTTGGGCAAAAATGTCAAAATCAAAAGTTGTAACTGCGAAATTCATTGACAAAGCATTAGCAGAAAGAGTTGAAAGGGTAAAAAAATATGACGAAAGATATCTAGAAATGATAAAACAAAACTCATTACTAATAAATACTACAGGATATGAAGTTGGAGAATTAAACGGTTTAACAGTTATGACAATAGGAGATTACACATTTGGAAAACCAGCCAAAATAACTGTAAACACATACACAGGAAAAAGTGGTATAGTAAATATAGAAAGAGAAGTTGAAATCTCTGGGCCTTCACACTCTAAAGGTGTATTGATTTTAACAGGATATTTAGGAGAAATGTTTGCACAAGACATTCCACTATGTTTAACAGCAAGTATCTGTTTTGAACAATTATATAACGGAGTTGACGGAGATAGTGCTTCTAGTACAGAGTTATATGGATTACTTTCAAGCTTGTCAGGAATACCAATAAATCAAGCAATTGCCGTTACTGGTTCTGTTAATCAAAAAGGACAAATACAACCAATTGGTGGCGTAAATGAGAAAATAGAAGGGTATTTCCAAGTATGTAAAACTCGTGGACTAGACGGAACTCATGGAGTTATGATACCTATTCAAAATGTTGATAATTTGCAACTATCAGCTGAAATTATTGAAGCTGTTAAAGAACAAAAATTTCATATTTATTCTGTTTCTACAATTGAAGAAGGAATTGAAGTTTTAACAGGAGTTCCAGCTGGTAAGAAGGATAAAGACGGTCATTTTCCAGCAGGTACAGTAAATTATCTTGTTTATGAAAAACTTAAAAAATATGCAAAAGTAAGTTCAAAAAGTTAATTATAAAATTGCCAAGAGGGATGGACCTTTTTGGCAATTTTTTGATGCAAATCCTGCCAACGGGGACGGACCTTTTTGGCAGATTTCTGCCGTTGGGGGACGGTTCTTCCTAAAATTGGCGATGGTTTCCTTCCGCCGTATATGTGCAAAATTTTGATTTTGCTTGCTTGAATGAAGAAAAATTTAAAATTTGTAAGTTTATATAAAAAGTAATGTTCGCGGGCAAATTCTTATTTTTATTTTTCATAAATTCTTAGGTTCCTTACATAAGAAAAGAAATTCTAAAATCTTTTTATGGCACCCTTCCACAGCAAGTGTGAACTCTTTCCATAAAAAGATTAAAGAATTTCTATTTTTTTATTTCAGTCACATTCATCATTTATTCAAAATATAAAATAAGAATTTGAGCCTGAGTGAAAGCTCCTTTTTATATAAACATACAAATTGTTATTGAACGTAATGAACAAAAGCAAAATCAAAATTTTACACATATACGGCGGAAGGAAACCATCGCCAATTTTAGGAAGAACCGTCCCCAGTGGCAGAAACCTGCCAAAAAGGACCGTCCCCGTTGGCAGGGTAGATAACAATTTTGTACTATGTAGTCAAAATAACATAAAAGTATTGCAAAAATTAGTAAAAATATATATAATATAGCTAATTGAAAGGGTGAAAAAATGAATAAAACCAAGAGAAAAATATTTGAAGCTTCAATGAAATTGTTTGCAGAAAAAGGATATGACGCAACAAGCATAGAAGAAATAACTGCAACTGTAGGTGTAGCAAAAGGAACGCTATATTATCATTTTTCAAGCAAAGAAGAAATATTCAACTTTTTAGTAGAAGAAGGAATGAAACTACTACATAACAGCGTAGACTTAAAAATAGATAAATTGCCTAATTACATAGATAAATTAAAAGCAATTGTGTTAATACAAATAAAAATAGTAGTAAAATATGAAAATTTAATAACAATATTACTAAATCAATTTTGGGGAAGTGAAGCAAGAAATCAAATGTGCAAAGAACAGATTGGTACATACATTGAAAAAATTGAACAAATAGTAAAAGCAGGAATAGAAAAGGGCGAAATTAAGCAAGGAAATCCACAAGCAATAGCGTCTGAAATATATGGGTTAATATGTTCAAGCCTAGTATATAAAACAAGATGTAAAGAAGAAATGGATATAATGGAGCTATACAAAGAGTTTGAAAATACAGTAATAAAAGGATTAAAAAAATAATGTTTAAAGTGTCTTTGGGGATGTCTTTGGGACAGTCCCCAAAAACACCCAAGTGTGAAATAAAAGGAGAATAGAAATGAGAAAGCCAATACATAAATTTGAGAACTTTACAGACTTAAGAGATATGTTAAAACAATCAGAAGAAAAATTTGGAGATAGAGCAGCATATGTATATAAAACTGATAAACCAGGAGTTTTTAGAGAAATTACATACAAAGATTTTGCGAAAGATATAAGAGATTTTGGAACAGCATTAGTAAGTTTAGGACTAAAAGGTAAGAGAATAGCAGTAATATCTGACAATAGATATGAATGGTGTGTTACATATTTAGCTGTAACAACAGGTACAGGGGTAGTTGTGCCGCTTGATAAGGCATTACCAGCAAATGAAATTGAAAGTTTGATTATTCGTTCAGAAGTTGAAGCGATTGTGTATTCAAGTAAATATGATGAAATAATGAATGAAATAAAAGATAAGAAAACATCAAATGTAAAATATTTCATTTCTATGGATTTGGATAAAAAAGAAAACGATATTTATTCACAAAAAGAGTTAATGGAATATGGAGACAAGCTTTTGAAAGAGGGAAATACAGAATATTTAGATAGTGAAATAAATGTTGAAGAAATGGGAATAATGTTATTTACATCTGGAACAACAGCAATGTCAAAGGCTGTAATGTTATCACAAAGAAATATTTGTGCGAATTTAATGGATATAGCATCAGTAATAAAATTAGTACCAGAAGATAGAATGTTGTCATTTTTACCATTACATCATACTTTTGAGTGTACAGTTGGATTTTTATATCCAATATCAAAAGGGAGCTCAATAGCATTTTGCGAAGGAATAAGACATATTGCAGACAATGCAAAGGAATATCAAGTAACAGCGATGATATCAGTTCCAATTCTATTTGAAACAATGTATAAAAAGATAATGAAAGGAATTGAAAAAAAGGGAAAATTAGAAACAGTTAAAAAAGGTATAAAGATAAGTAACTTTTTGTTGAAATTTGGTATAGATATAAGAAGAAAATTATTCAAAGAAGTAATTGATAATTTAGGTGGAAAAGCTAGATTGTTTGTTGCTGGTGGTGCAGCATTAGACCCGGTGGCTGAAAAAGGATTTAATGAGTTAGGCGTAAAAATGATACAAGGATATGGATTAACAGAAAGTTCACCAGTAATTGCAGCAGAAGATGATAAATATCAAAGATTAGGGTCAATAGGAAAAGCATTTCCAAGTTTAGATGTAAAAATAGCTGAGCCAAACGAAGAAGGAATAGGAGAATTGCTAGTTAAAGGTCCAACAATAATGCTTGGATATTACAATAATGAAGAAGCAACAAAAGAAACTTTGGAAGACGGATGGCTACATACAGGAGATTTAGCAAAAATTGATAAAGATGGATTTATATTTATTTCTGGTAGAAAGAAATTTGTTATAGTATTAAAAAACGGAAAAAATATTTATCCAGAAGAATTAGAAACAATTGTTAACAAAATTGAAGGTGTAACAGAAAGCTTTGTTTATGGAAGACCTGAAGACGACGGAGATTATAAAATTTGTGCTAAGATAGTGTATGATAAAGAAACTGTTGAAGCAATTTATGGAACAAATGATGAAGAAAAATTGAAAGATTTAATATGGCAAGAAGTTAAGAAAGTAAATAAAACTATGCCTGCTTATAAATATATTAGAGAAATTTCAATAACAGATAAAGCTTTAATAAAAACAACTACTCAAAAAATTAAAAGATTTGAAGAAATTAAAACAGTACTAAATTAATAAAGTGTAAAAGAAGCTAACCCCTAACAAATTTGGGGTTTGTAATATTTTTGTAATATTTTTGTAACCAAAACTTAAAGAAAAAATAGAAATATAATCTTGTAGTTTTTTGTTAGATAATGTATAATTATAAAGAACGAAGCAAAAAGCAAACACGCGTAAGATAAAGGAGGTACATTACAATGTCTAGATCTGGCATAGTAAATGTGAGAATGGTTATCACAGAAGAAAAAATATTATCAAATATAGATAAAGTACAAAAATTAATAAATCCAAAAAGTAAAAAACAAATTGTACAATTAGAAGATGATGGATACTTTAAAGATTTAGTAGAATCAATAAAAACATATTTAATTGAATATCCAAAAAAGAAAAACTTCCCAGCAAGCGTATATAAAGCTGCTTATGGGCTAGTTGAATTTGCGACGAATCAATTTGAAGAAAATACAAAGAAAATAGAAGAATTAATTAGACAAAGAGAACAAAATATAGCATTAGCAGGAACATTAAAAGAAGTAATGGAAGCAGCTATAAACAAAGAAAAAGATTGGAAAGACCAAGTTAAAAAAGCTGAAGATAGTTTTGGAGAAGATATAACAGAAACATTAACAATAATAGGAAAATCAAAGAGTGACAAAACAGAAAATTACCAAGATGCATTAAAATTGCTAAATGCAAGAATAAATAATCTAGAGTCAAACTTACACATCGAAATAGATATGGAAAGAATAGAAGATCGTTCAAAAGCACTAAGCTATATAGGAATAGAAATAGCAGATGCACTAAAATCAATACCAACACCAGTAGAAGAAACAATTGAAGAAGTTGTAGAACAACAAGTACAAGCCATAGAAGCAGAACAACAACAATATGTTGAAGAAACAACATTTGAAGCTAAGCCAAGTTTATGGCAAAGAATAAAAAGTAGCAAAGTAGTAAGAGCAATAAAAGCTATAACAAAAATAAGAATAGTTTTAGATTATTCAGATGCACTTCCAGAAGGAAGAGGAGAAAATAATCAATAAAATAGAAAAAGCATCCCAAATTAATGGGATGTTTTTTGCGGATTAGAGACCAAAGTAGCTATCAATTACTTTTGAAAAATTTGACTTTTTTTTTAATTTATAGTATAATAAAAAACAGTCGTTAGCAAAAATTGCTAAAAATGAGAGTTTTTTATAAATTTAGAATTATATGTATTAAAAAGATAAGAGAGAGAAATAATATTAGGAACGGAACAAAACTAAATATTAGAAAAGTTTATAAAAATATGGAATGGAAAGAGAGAAAACCATATAGAATATAAACTTTATTAATGCGTATAAAAAACAAATAACGGTAAATTAAATTAAAAAATGGAAGGAGAATTTATGACAGAAGAAAATAATATACAAAAAACAAACAAAGCTCAAAAAACAAGCACAAAAAGAGGTGCAGAAAAGAGAAATACAGCAGGAAAGGAGAGAAAGACAGGATATAACAAAAAGAGAGAAAACAAAAGTGGCGAAGAAGCAAAACAAGAAGTAAAAAGAAATAAAAGAAAAAATGAGACGCCAAGACAAGAAGAAACATCAGTTGTAAAAACAAGAACAAGAAGAAACAACAAGAAAGTAACTGAAGATAGCATATTCAAAAAATCAAAATTAAAAATAATCCCATTAGGTGGATTACATGAAATAGGAAAAAATATAACTGTTTTTGAATATGAAAATGAAATAATAGTTGTGGACTGTGGATTATCATTCCCAGAAGATGATATGCTTGGAATTGACTTAGTTATACCAGACATAACATATTTAGAAAAAAATGTAGACAAAATAAAAGGATTAATAATAACACATGGACACGAAGACCATATAGGGTCAGTTCCATATTTATTAAAGAAAATAAATATACCAATTTATGCACCAAGATTAGCAGCAGGGCTAATCAGAAATAAATTAGAAGAGCATAAATTATTAAGAAGTACAAAATTAACAGAAGTTATGCAAGGGCAAACTTTAACTCTTGGAAAGAACTTTAAAGTAGAATTTATAAGAAGCTCACATAGTATACCAGACTCAGTAATGCTAGCGATAACGACACCAGCAGGAACTGTATTACACACAGGAGATTTTAAAATAGACTATACACCAATTGACGGAAAACTAATGGATTTTGGAAGAATAGCAGAGTTAGGAAATCAAGGAATATTAGCATTAATGTCAGACAGTACAAACGCAGAAAGAAAAGGATTTACAATGTCTGAAAGTTCAGTAGGAGAAGTTTTTGATAAACTATTCTTACATTGTACAAAAAGAATTGTGGTAGCAACATTTGCTTCAAACGTACACAGAGTTCAACAAATAGTAAATTCAGCAGTAAAATACAATAGAAAGATTGCTGTGTGTGGTAGAAGTATGATAAATATGATAACAACAGCAAGAGAATTAGGATATATAGAATGTCCAGAAAACATATTTATAGATATAGATATGATTAAAAATTATACAGATGACCAATTAGTAATTATAACAACAGGAAGTCAAGGAGAACCAATGTCAGCATTAACAAGAATGGCAGCAGGTGACCACAGAAAAATAAAAATAACACCAAATGACTTAGTTATAATATCAGCAACACCAATACCAGGAAACGAAAAATTTGTATCAAAAGTAATTGATGATTTAATGCAAATTGGTGCAGAAGTTGTATATAGCTCACTAGAAAATATACATGTATCAGGACATGCTTGCCAAGAAGAACAAAAATTAATTCTTGCTCTTACAAAGCCAAAATATTTTATACCAGTTCACGGTGAATATAGACAACTTATAGCACATAGCGAAACAGCCCAAAGTATGGGTGTTGACAAAGATAATGTTATAATGTTATCAAATGGTAGAGTATTAGAAATTGACGAAAATGGAGCAGAGTTTACAACTACAGTACCAAGTGGCAGAATATTAGTTGACGGTCTTGGCGTTGGAGATGTTGGAAACATTGTTTTAAGAGATAGACAACATTTATCTCAAGATGGTTTAATTGTTATTGTTTTAACAATGGACTCTCAAACAGGTGAAGTTGTTGCAGGTCCTGATGTTATATCAAGGGGATTTGTTTATGTTAGAGAGTCAGAAAATTTAATGGATGATGTAAAATCAGTTGTTAGAAATGAGATTAGAAAGTGTGAAGAACGCGGTATTCGCGATTGGGCTACAATTAAGTCAACTACTAGAGAGACTTTAAGAGATTATATTTTTATGAAGACTAAACGTAATCCAATGATTATACCAATTATAATGGAAGTTTAGAAATAGAAATAAGGAGAGATAAAAATGGATTATAAAGACTTAGCAAATTTAATATTCCCAGAAGCAAAAGAAATAACATATTACGAAGAAAAATATCCAAGAAGAAACCTAAAAGAAGGAGCAATAGTAACAAGATACGCACCAAGTCCAACAGGAGTAATGCACATAGGTGGGTTATACCAAGCCCTAATAGCAAAAAAAATGACAGAACAAACAGAAGGCGTATTCTTCTTAAGAATAGAAGACACAGACCAAAAAAGAGAAATTGAAAATGGCGTAGAAGGAATAGTAAGCAGTTTGGTAGAATTTGAAATAGAGCCAGACGAGGGAATGACATCAACTACAGAAAGCAAAGGAAACTATGGACCATACAAACAATCAGAAAGAAAAGACATCTACCAAGCATATGCAAAATACCTAATAGAACAAGGAAAAGCATATCCATGTTTCTGTACACCAGAACAATTAGATGAAATTAGAAGCAAACAAGAAGCAGCCAAAATAAGACCAGGATACTATGGGGTATGGGCAAAATGCAGAAACCACACAGTTGAAGAAGCAGCAGAAAAAATTAAAAATGGAGAAAATTATATAATTCGTTTAAAATCACCAGGAAGAGAAGATAAAAAAATAAGACACAAAGATGTAATAAAAGGAAATGTAGAATTCCCAGAAAATGACCAAGACGTAGTAATAATAAAAGCAGACGGATTACCAACATATCACTTTGCACACGCAGTTGACGATCACCTAATGGGAACAACACACGTAATCCGTGGAGATGAATGGCTATCTTCAATACCATTACATTTACAATTGTTCCAAGAATTAGGATTTAAAGCACCTAAATATGCACATATTGCACCAATTATGAAAAATGATAATGGAAATAAGAGAAAACTAAGTAAAAGAAAAGACCCTGAAGCTGCAACAAGCTATTATGAAGAAGAAGGAATTCCAGCACAAGCGGTAAAAGAATACTTGTTAAACATAGCAAACTCTACTTTTGAAAACTGGAGAAGAGCAAATCAAGATAAAGATATGTCAGAATTTGAACTTCAATTAAACAAGATGAGCGTAAGTGGAGCGCTATTTGATATGGTAAAATTACTAGATGTTGGAAAAACAGTAATATCAAAATATACAGCTGAGAGAGTTTACGAAGAAGCTTACAATTGGGCAAAAAAACATAACGAAGAATTAGTGAAAATGCTAGAAGATAAAGAATATGCATTAAAAGTATTTGGAATAGAAAGAGGTAATAAAAAACCAAGAAAAGATATTTCAAAATGGGCAGAAGTAAAGGAAAACATAGAATATATGTATGACGAAAACTTCTATGCAAAAACACAAGAATATCCATATCAAGTAATAAATGAAAAAGCAGATATTGAAAAAATATTAGACTTATATATAGAAAAATATTATGATGAAAATGATGATAAACAAACTTGGTTTGACAAAATAAAGGAACTTGCAGGAGAAATGGGATATGCTAAAGAAGTTAAAGAATTTAAGGCAAATCCAGATGCTTACAAGGCTCATGTTGGTGATGTTAGTACTTGTCTAAGAGTTGCTTTAACAGCTAGAACTAATACTCCTGATATGTATGAGATTATGAAAGTTCTTGGAAAAGAAAGAATTGCAAAAAGATTTGAAAAAGCTAAAGAACAATTATAATTATAGTAAATGTAAATTTATAATAGAAGTGTTAGAGTGTAGATGTGAGAAAGGACGAAGATACTTTGGAATATAATGTAGGAGATATTGTAAGAACTAAAAAACAACATCCTTGTGGAAGCAAGCTATGGGAAATAACTAGAGTTGGAGTAGATTTTAAATTGAAATGCTTAGGTTGTGAACATGTTGTTGTTTTGGAAAGAGAAAAGGCTAAAAAAATAATTACAAAAATAGAGAAAAAAGTTGGCGAATAACCAACTTTTTTAATGTTTTGGATGTTTTTTTGAAATTTTATTTTGTTTATGAGATTCTTCTGGAACTACAACATTTTTTGTTTTTTTAGTAGCAGATTTTGGTTTTGCGTCTTTTATATTGTCATATACAGGAGAAATATTCAAATTTGAGCTATCACCAGTAACTACTTCTATTTTTTTATTTTCTTCCATAAAATTACCTCCGAAACGATTTTTTTACATCTTATCATATATCTATGAAAAGTGCAAGAAAATATTGACATATTAACGTTTTTCTGACATAATATATAGGTCAAAACTTTACAAAAAAGGAAGAGAAGAAATGGAAATTGAGCAAAAAAAATCAATAATAGAAGCAATACTTTTTGCAGCAGGAAGACCAGTAAGTAAAAATGAATTTGTACTAGCACTTGAGTTACCTGAAGAAGATATTGAGAACATTATAAATAAGATGCAAGAAGAATATAAAAGTGAAAGCAGGGGGATAGAGCTAATCAAAATAGAGAATTCATATCAATTATGTACAAAAAAGGCTCTATATGAATATGTATATCCTGTGTTAGACAAACGAACAAAACCTAATTTGTCAAATGCAGCATTAGAGACTTTAGCAATAGTAGCATACAATCCACAAATAACTAGAGCAGAAATAGAAGCTATACGTGGAGTTTCAGCAGATGCGTGTGTGTATAAATTATTAGAATATGGATTGATAGAAGAAGCGGGAAAAATTGATTTACCAGGTAAGCCAATGTCTTATAAAACAACAAGTGATTTTTTAAGAATGTTTGGTTACAGCTCTTTAGATAATTTACCAGAACTTCCAAAATATAAATTAGATGAGAATAAACAAATTGTAATTGACGACCTAATGGAAGGAAGTCAAGAGGCTCCAATGCCCGAAAGGGAAGATGATATGGAAACAGAGCAAAAAAATGAAGAGAATGAATAGAAAAGAGGAATAATTATGAGATTATCACAAACAGGAATGGGAACAATAAAATTAAACAATATAGACGAAATGTATCCAGGGCAAAGTATATTATTACAAACTGGACAATTAGTACAATATGGTGCAGGGCTATTTGCGTATAATACAGTTCCATTATTAGTAAGAAGAAAAATAGAGCAAATAATTGTAGAAACATTAAACAAATATGGATGTATAGAAGTATTACTTCCAACATTACAACCAGATACAATATGGAAAAATTCTGGAAGATACGATCACTATATAAATGACGGAACAATGCTAATTACAGAAAGCAACAAAGGAACATTTTGTTTAGCACCAACAGGTGAAGAAGCAATGTTAGAATTTGCAAGAGAAAAATTAAAATCTTATAAAAACTTACCAGTAACATATTATCAAATTGGAGAAAAAGTAAGAAATGAGATAAGAACAAGAGGATATTTATTAAGGGGAAAATCGTTCCCAATGCTTGATGCATACAGCTTTGATGTTGATACAGAACAAATGGCAAAATCATATGAAAATGTAAGAGCGGCATTTTTAGAAATATTTGAAAAAATAGGTATGAAAGTAATTCCAATTGTAGCTGATAATGGTGCAATGGGTGGAAAGAAATCAGAAGAATTTATGCTAATATCAAACCAAGGTGAAGATAAAATTTTATATGATGAAACAACAGGAATAGGGCTAAATACAGAAATTCTAGAAAAAGAAAATTATCAAGAATATTTAAAAGAAGAATATGGAATTGAAGATATATCTAAATTCAAAGAAATAAGAACAATGGAATTAGGGCATATATTCCAATTGGGAACTAGATATTCAGAAATGATGAACGGAAAATTTACAGATAAAAATGGAAAAGAGCAACTTTATTATATGGGATGCTATGGAATAGGTGTAAGTAGAACAGTTGCGGCATTATATGAACAATGCTTGATAAATGACCCTAAATGGGGAGCTTGCGGATTTTCTTTACCTGAGCAAATAGCACCATATAAAGTGCAAATTGTACCAAAAATGGATAATGAAGAAAAAGTTAAATTGGCAAATGAATTATATGCAGAGCTTCAAAGCCAAGGAGTTGGAGCGATAATAGATGATAGAGAAAATTTAAATATCGGTGCTAAGATTAAGGATTGTAAAGTTCTTGGAACACCATATGTACTAGTTTTAGGGGATAAACAAGAAGGCGAGAATTTTGAACTAGAGAATACTAGAACTGGTGAAAAAATTACATTAACTAAGACTGAGTTATTTAATAGATTTAATTCTTAATAAATGATTCTGCCAAAGGTTATATATATAATTTTTACCGTTCTCCCCATTCTAAAAATTCTAACAAAAGTTTTTAACTTTTGAGAATTTTTGAACGGTCCCCACAAACCACTTAAAAAATTATATATATAACCTTTGGCAAAATAATAAATAAAGAAAGGATAATAGATAATGGGATTTTTCGACAAACTAAAACAAGGGATGAACAAAACAAAAAGTTCATTTGACGAAAAAATAAGCAACGTATTCAAAAGCTTCAAAAAAGTAGACGAAGACTTCTTAGACGAACTAGAAGAAATACTAATAATGTCAGACATAGGAATGGACACATCAGTAAAAATAATAAACAATCTAAGAACAAGAATAAAAAAAGAAAAAATACAAGACGAAGAAGATGTCAAAAAAGCATTAAGAGAAGAAATGCAAAAAATACTAGACATAACAGACATAAGCTTACATTTAAATACAAAACCATCAGTAATATTAGTAGTAGGAGTAAATGGAGTAGGAAAAACAACATCAATAGGAAAAATGGCAAACAGACTAGCAAAAGACGGAAAAAAAGTAGTAGTTGCAGCAGCAGATACATTTAGGGCAGCAGCAGTAGAGCAACTAGAAATTTGGGCAAAAAGAGCAGGTGCAGACATAGTAAAAAGAGAAGAAGGTGTTGACCCAGCTTCAGTAGTTTATGACGCGATAAAAATAACAAGAGAAAAAAATGCAGACATATTAATTGTAGATACAGCAGGAAGATTGCACAATAAAAAATACTTAATGGATGAATTGAATAAAATACAAAAAGTAATAAACAAAGAAATGGCAGAAGCAGACAAAGAAGTATTACTTGTAATAGACGGAGCAACAGGTCAAAATGCTATTTCTCAAGTAAAAGCTTTTAAAGAAGAAACAAATTTAACAGGACTAGTAATTACAAAATTAGACGGAACAGCAAAAGGCGGAGTGGCAATAGGAATAGTTGAGGAAAATCAAATTCCAATTAAATTTATTGGTGTTGGAGAACAAATTGACGATATGGAAATTTTTAATTCAGAAGATTTTGTAAAAGCTATAATTTAAGAAATAAGGGATGTTTAAACTTATGGGAGGTAAAATTGTGGATAATAATACAAAAAAAGTAGAAAAAACTACAATTGAAACAAAGAAAAATAAAATAAGAATGATTTTAGTTATACTATTTTTAATAGTATTTGCTGGAATAACTTATATTGGACTAAGGGGAAGTTACTTAGAATACTTAGAATTAGGAGAAAACTACACAAGCATATTTAAGACAAATCAGATATATAAATATGGAATAATGGCAATTAATTTTGTAGCATTATATTTTATAATATATTTCACAAATAGAGGAATAAAAAAAGGCCTAAAAGTATTTTTCGAAAAAGAAAAGAAAGAAATGCCTAAATTACTAAATAAATCACTAGCATTAGTAATATCATCAATTACAAGTCTAGCTGTATCAAATATATTTGTACAAAAAATAATGTTAGTAGCAAATAGCACAGCATTTGGAATGCAAGACCCAATATATGGTCTAGATATAGCATATTATATATTCCAAAAACCACTAATAGAGTTAGCTTTAGTGTATGCAATAGTACTTCTAGTTGGATTATCAATATATACAGCTTTATATTACATAATAGTACTAAATAGGTATTTTGACGGCGTTGAAGGCAAAATGCTAAAAGAAAGTTTATTTATAAAAAAATTGATAAGAAACGTATTTCTAATTATACTATGTGTCGCAGCTATGACAGTGCTAAATACACAAAACATATTATATGGAAAAATATTATCTGTAAATGACGACATCGAAATAATAGGTGCTGGAATGACAGAAGCTACTGTTAAATTGTGGGGATTTGCAATATTTGCAGTTGTAATAGTAATATTTGCATATAGAGCAATAAAATACTTTAAAAAGGAAAATACTAATAGAGTACTAAGAAATCTTGCGGTTATACCAGGATATTTAGTAGTGCTATTTATAGTAATGTCCTTATTTGACCTAGTTTACGTGCAAAAAAATGAATTAGACAAAGAGAAAAAATACATACAGGAAAATATAGTAAATACAAAAAATGCTTATAATATCAACATAGAGGAAGAAAACTTAGAAAATTCAGGAACTATAACAAATTGGGAAGTAGAAGAAAGTAGCAATGTGATAAATAATATTCCAATTATGAGCAAAGAAACAGTATTAACAGCATTAGAAGATAGTCAAACTGGAACAGGATATTTCAAATACCCAAATGCAAATTTAGCAAAATATGATGTAAATGGAACAGAACAATTAGTATATGTAGCTCCAAGAGAAATTAAAAGTTCAGGAAGAACATACAATAACAAAACATATGAATATACACATGGAATGGGTACAATAATTGCTTCAGCAACAAGGGCAAGTGAAGCGGGAAATGTTCAATACATACAAAAAGATGTATCAGGAAAAGATGAAGTAATAAATATTTCTGAGCCACGTATATACTTTGGTTTAGAGACAAAAGAAATTATAGCAACAAATGCTAAAAATAAGCAAGAATATGATTATACAGATGAAAATGGAACAGATTATGCATCAACATATAATGGAAAAGCTGGAATGCAACTAGGATTTTTGGACAAGTTAATACTAGGAATTACAAAAGGAGACATCAACTTAGCATTCTCAGGAGAGATAACAAGTGATAGCAAAATTCTAATGAACAGAGAAATTAGAACAAGAGCTAAAAAAGCATTACCATATCTAATCTATGACGAAGACCCATATACAGTAATAACAGATGAAGGTAAAATTGTGTGGGTATTAGATGCATATACAGTGTCTTCTAGTTATCCATATTCACAATACACAGCTATTGAACATGACGGAGTAAAAGAAAAAATAAATTACATTAGAAACTCTGTAAAGGTATTGATAGATAGCTATGACGGAACAATGACATTCTATATAACAGATAGAAATGACCCAATTGCAGTTGCATATCAAAAAATCTATCCAGAATTATTTATGCCATTAGGAACTGAATTACCAAAAGATATTGCTGAACATACAGTATATCCAGAATTTTTATATAACGTACAAGCAGAAGTACTAAAAGTATATCACAATGTAAAGCCAGACGTATTATACAGAGCAGACGATTTATGGGATATATCAAAACATAATTCGGCAAAGACTACTAAAGCAACAGGTACATATATGAAACCATATTACACAATGTTAAACACAGTTGACGGAGAAAAGTTCGGCTTAGTACAAACATACACGCCAAATGAAAAGCAAAATATAATATCATATTTAGTAGGAAGTACTGAAAATGGAAACAATCAATTGAAACTATACAAATTTTCAGCAGATAGCAATTTAGTAGGTCCAATGCAATTAGACAAACAAATAGAAGAAGATGAAATTATATCATCAGAATTGGAAGCATTAAACGTTACAGGAACAAGGCTAACTAAACAAATGCTTATAGTTCCAATAAAAAATACATTATTATATGTAGAACCAATTTACCAAACAATGCTAAATGAATCTGAAGTACCAATTCTAAAAAAAGTAATAGTAGCATCAGGAAACAAAGTAGCAATTGGAGATAACTTAAGTGAAGCGTTAGAAAATTTACTTTCTAAATATGCAGTTGACATACAAATAGAAAATACAGATGATATTGAAGGACTAATAGAAGCAATTATAAAAGCAAATACCAATTTAACAGAATCCAACAAAAATGGGGATTGGGAAATGGTAGGTAAGGACATAAAGAAACTTCAAGAATTAATTGACTCTTTAGAAAAATTAAAGGAAGAAGAAGATAAGAAAAAAACTGATTTAGATAAAACAGACACAACAGAACAAATGCAAGATGACGAAAAAAACAATAATAATATTGTAGGTGTTGTTAATACATTAAATGGTTCTAATACTACAAATAATGTAAATAATACGAATAATAGATAAATAAAGTTTTTACAGATGTATAAAAATTAAATAAAAAATCCACCATAAATATAATAAATAAAGGTGGATTTTTTATGTTTATAAGGAAGAATAAAGTAGGAAAAAAGGAAAATTTGAAAGAAAAAATGAATATTTTGACATTTGCTATTGATAGTTTGAGTAGGATTTTAGAAGAAGGGAATTTTATTGAACTTACGTATATATTAGGAAATAAAAAGGAAATTATAAAAAGAAATTTGCTTGCTGGTATATTTAGAGGAATTGGTATACGGCATAGGTGTTACTGTTATTACTGCAGTTCTTATAATTTTGCTTCAAAAAATTGTGACGTTAAATATTCCTATTATTGGTGAATATATTGCTGATATTGTTGAAATTGTGGAGAAGAGCAGATGATGTTTTTGGGGACGGAGCAAAAAAACATCGATTTTAAACGTTTCTGTTTGTCAAAAAAATCCAACAAGGAGTGTCCCCAATGGCAAAAAATTGCCAAAAAGGACCGTCCTATTTGGCAATTTTAGTTATTATTTTTCTAATTTATGAAATATTTTTTTACCTTTTTTCAAGATTGCAAAGCCTTGATCTAAATCTTTTTCAGATAATTTATAGTTAATGTCAGAGATTTTTTCGTCATTCAAAGATATAGCTCCTTGATTAATTAAAGTTCTAGCTTGACTTTTTGAAGGAGCAATTCCTGTTAATACAATTGCATCTACAACAGAAATATTTACATCTTCTAATTTTGTAGTTGGCATATTTTCTAAACTTCCTTGACCATTAAATAGGGCATTAGCAGCTTCTTCAGCTCTTTTTGCTTCTTCTTCGCCATGGATTAGCTTAGTAATTTCATATGCTGCAATTTTTTTTGCTTCATTTATTTTTTCGTCTTTTAAATTAGCTAGTTCATCTATTTTTTCTGTTGGTAAAAATGTAAGCATTTTTAAAACTGTACCAACACTTGCATCTTCAACATTTCTCCAATATTGATAGAATTCATATGGTGATGTTTTTTCTGGATTTAGCCATAATGCACCTTTTTCAGTTTTACCCATTTTTTTACCCTCTTTTGTTGTAAGAAGTTTAAATGTTAAACCAAAAGAATCATCTTTTCCAATCTTTCTGATTAAATCAACTCCACCAATAATGTTAGACCATTGGTCATTTCCACCGATTTCTAATTTACATCCATATTCATTATATAAGTGCCAGAAATCATATGATTGCATTAACATATAGCTCATTTCGAAAAATGTTAATCCTGTTTCTAATCTTTGTTTATAACATTCTGCTGCAAGCATTTTATTTACTGAAAATAGACTTCCAATTTCTCTCATAAATTCTACAAATTTTATATTTGAAAACCAATCAGCGTTATTTACCATAATTGCAGCATTTTCGCCTTCAAAGCTAATTAATTTAGATATTTGTTGCTTTAGACATTCAACATTATATGCAAGTTCTTCTTGAGAAAGCATTTTTCTCATATCTGTTTTTCCAGAAGGATCACCAACTGCTGCTGTTGCACCACCTACTAAGATGATTGGTCTATGTCCAGCTTTTTGTAAATGGCTAGCAACCATTAACGAAACAAAGTGACCAATATGTAAGCTGTCTGCTGTTGGGTCTATTCCAATATAAAATGATATTTTTTCTTTTCCTAAAAGTTCTTTTATTTCTTTTGGATGTGTCAATTGTTCAATATAGTTTCTTTCCTCTAATATATCCATTACGTTTTGCATAATTTTCAGTCCTTTCTTGTGGCACAAGCTTATATGAATTTTAGTGATAATTCTTGTGCTATTAATTAAATGTTATTCCTGTAAAACCAAAGTTGCTTTCTGCATCTATGTTGTTTAGTTCTTTTCCATAGTTTTTTAGTTCATCATATCCTAAAAAACGATTTAGGTTTTTTATTGATATTCCTGTTTCTCCTGATATTGTTTCTAGTGAATTTGTTAGTCCATTTTCTTTTATGTATGTTTTAAATGTTGATAATTCGAAGTTGTCTTTACTACTACATTTTGGGCATACGTTTCCTTCTGCTACATAAAAGTTTCCACATCTTGTACATCTATTGAATTCCATGTTTTATTCCCTCCATTTTTTCTTTTGGTATGTTTTTCCTAAAATTTTCTACATTGTATCATAGTTTTTTGTAAATTTAAAGGTTTTTGTGAAATTTTGAGATGAAAAAATGAGGATTTTTTGTGAAAATAAAAAATAGACAAAAAATAACTAAAAAGACTAAAATGGCATAATTAAAAAAATTTCCCTGTAAGTATTGACAAATTGCCATTTTTGTAATAAAATAATTTGGTACTATGAGATAATATGATTTAAATTTATAACTTCTCCCCGGTAGTTTTAAATTTAGACTTCATATATAAATAAAAAATAAAATATATAGGAGGGTAACTATTACCATGAATAATACTACATACAGTGCAAAAAAAGGTGAAGTTGAAAGTAAATGGTATATAATAGATGCAGCTAACAAACCATTAGGTAGAGTTGCAACAGAAGCAGCTTCATTATTAAGAGGAAAACACAAACCAACATTTACACCAAATATCGATATGGGAGACCATGTTATAATACTAAATTGCAAAGATGCAATATTAACAGGAAACAAAATAAACCAAAAAGTTTACAGACACCACTCAGGTTATATTGGAGGAATGAAAGAAGTTTCTGCCAAAGTAATGCTTGAAAAAAATCCAGAAAAAGCTATGACATTAGCAGTAAAAGGAATGCTACCACACAACTCTTTAGGAAGACAAATGCTTAAAAAACTAAGAGTATATGCAGGAGCTGAACACGAAAATCAAGCACAAAAACCAGAAGTATGGGAGGTAAGAAAATAATGGCAAAAAAAGAAAATATCGTTTACTATGGTACAGGAAGAAGAAAAAATGCAATTGCAAGAGTTAGATTAGTAGAAGGAACAGGAAAAATAACAATAAACAAAAAAGACATCGAAGAATTCTTCGGATTAGAAACATTAAAAGTAATCGTTAGACAACCACTTACAGTTACAAACACATTAGCAAAATATGATGTAATTGCTACTGTAAAAGGTGGAGGATTCACAGGTCAAGCAGGAGCTTTAAGACATGGAATAGCTAGAGCTTTAAATGAAGCAAACAGCGAATACAGACCAGCTCTTAAATCAAACGGATTCTTAACAAGAGATTCTCGTATGAAAGAAAGAAAAAAATACGGTCTTAAAAAAGCAAGAAAAGCTCCACAATTCTCAAAAAGATAGAAATTATATCAAATCAGATATACTTACGGAAGAGCTACGAACACAGCAGTTTGTAGCTCTTTTTTGCATTATTTAGTAACTATATTAGGCAGGAAAAAGTTGCAAAACTTGACAAAAAATGAAAAATAATATATACTAGGAACGTTAAACCAAAGGATGTAATATAATATAGTAAGGAGTAATACAAAATGAAAAGTAAAAAGAATATAAAAAGCATTGTAATGCTTGCGGGTATAAGCATTGTAGCATTGTTTTTTATAAATATTAGTTTTGCTGCAAACACAGCCAAAGTAAGTGTCGAAACTGCTAACCTAAGAGAAACAGCAGATACAAACTCTAAAATTCTAGAACTACTATCACAAAATCAAGAAGTAACAATACTAGAACAAGAAGGAGAATGGTACAAAGTAAAAGCACAAGGGATAACAGGATATCTTAGACAAGATGTAATAACATTAAATGGAAGTGTACAAAACAATGCAGAACCAACAACAAGCAAAACTCAAGAACAACAAACAACAAACAACGAAGAAAATCAAACAAACGAAACAGAAACACCAAAAGCAAACACAGAAAGCCAAACACAAAATAAAGACGAAAAAACAAAAAAAGTAGCAGAAGACACAAAACTAAAAATAGTACCAGCAATTAATGCAACAGAAACAATCGAAGTAAAAAAAGACCAAGAAGTAGTTATAATAGAAAAAATTAATGGTTGGGTATGTATAGAAGTAGAAACAGTAAAAGGTTGGATAAGAGAAGAAAAGCTTAAAGCAGAACAAGAAGAGCAACAAACAATCAATCAAGAACAACCAACAGAGCAACCAGCTGAAAAAGTGTTAAAAACATTATATGTAAATACAGAAACAGTAAATTTAAGACAAGAAGCAAATACAACATCAGAAATAGTATCAAGACTAAAACTAAATACAACAGTAGAAGTCTATGAAGAATTAGACGGCTGGTATAGAGTAAAAGTAGAGGGAAAAGCTGGATACATATCAGCATCACTACTATCAGATAAAAAACAAGAAGTAACATCAAGAAGTTCAACAACATCAAGACAAAGCAATAATACAAATACAAATAAACCAGCAGAAACACAAAGCACAGCAGATCAAACGACATCAAAAAAAGGAGCAACAGTAGTACAAACAGCAAGCAATTATATTGGATACAGTTATGTATATGGAGCTTCAGGGCCAAACAGCTTTGACTGTTCAGGATTTACATCATATGTATACAGACTACACGGTGTAAACTTGAATAGAACAGCAGCAGGGCAATACAGCAACGGAACAGCAGTTGCAAGAAGTGACTTACAACCAGGAGATCTAGTGATGTTCGGAAAATCAGGAATAAACCATGTTGGAATATATATTGGCGGTGGAAACATAGTCCACGCAGCAAATAGACAAAGAGGAGTAACAATAGACACAATAAACTCAGGTTACTACAATAACAACTATGTAGGAGCAAGAAGAGTAATCTAACAAAATAAGCAATTGAAAGGAAGATAAAAATAGAAACACAAAGGAAACAAACAATAAAACGACCGATTTTAGTTGCAACAGTTGGATATATAATAGGGATAATAATGGGGCTATACTTTAAATACAGTGTAGCCCTTTTGTATATACCAGCAATTGCAATTTATAAAATAATAAAAAGAAGATGTGTCCCCAAATGGACAAAATGTCCAAAAGGAAACGTCTCCAAATTACCCAAATTACCTAGATATTTTAGATATGTAAAGTTAATTTTAAATTCAAAAATTATTATAATAATTATAATTATTTCTAGCATTTCAAATGGAATTGTTCTATTCCAAAATCAACAATATGATAATTTATATAAAGACATTAACAATTTGTCTGGAAAAGGCATTGTCGTCAGTAATAAGGTAGAAAAAGAATATAAGAACCAGTATAAAGTAAAGATTATAAATATTAATGGAAGTCAAAAATACAAAAATACTTATTTGTCTTTAAGGGTAGATAAAAAGTTGACACAAGAAATAGAGTATGGAGATGAAGTTACTTTTTCGGGAGATTTCATTGAGCCAACAACAAGGCGAAATTTTGGTGGTTTTGAGTACAAACAGTATTTAAAAACAGAAAAGATAATTGGAAGTATAAATGTTGATAATTTTAAAGTGACACAACACAATAAAGCAAATATTGTTTTCAGTTTTTCAAATGATTGTTTTCTAAAATTTGAAAATGTGATAGATAATATTTTAGAAAAAGAACAAGCGGAGCTTTTGAAAGGGATATTACTAGGTGATAGTTCTAATATAGATGAAGATATAAAAGAACAGTTTAGAATTAGCAGTATTTCGCACGTATTGGCAGTTTCAGGTATGCATGTGTCTTATTTAGTTATAGGTATTAATTTATTTTTTAAAAACAAAGCTGGAAAGAATAAAACCAAAGTTATTATAATTTTATTTTTAATTTTTTATATGCTTATAACAGGATTTTCGCCTTCTGTCGTAAGAGCATGTACAATGGAGATTTTAGTTCTAATTGCAGGTTTAATTCATAGAAGAAATGATACAATTAATTCACTCAGCTTGTCATTAATTTTAATTCTTATTTACAATCCATTTTTAATTATGAATATTGGGTTACAGTTTTCATATGTTGGCACAATTGGAATTTTATTTTTTCACAATAATGTTTTTAAAATTTTAAAAGATATAAAGATAAAAAATAAAAAGTGGAAATATAGAATTAGTCCAAAAGTGATTAAAATTACAGATAGAATAAAAGAAATTTTAGCTGTCGCTATATCTGCTCAAATAGCCATAATGCCTATTATGATATACCATTTTAATGTATTTGGAATATATTTTTTTCTTACAAATTTAATTGTAAGTGTAATTATAGGCCCAACTATAATTTTAGGAATTATAACAATTTTTAGTTATATGATTATTCCCAAAATTGCAGAGATTATAGCTGTTAGCTTATCATTTTTAATTAAATGTTTAATTTTTATTTCGAATATAGGAGAGTTGCCATATTCTAAAATTTATATCAAAACTCCTTCAATATCTCAAATTTTTATGTATTATATAGCAATTGTGATTTTGAACTTCTGTTATGGAATATATAATTCAAATATAATAAGTACTACTCGGAAGAAGAATAAGAAATTTAATTGCATTATTTAAATATAAATTTAGACAAAAAAGAAAGAAGTATATATCAATAGTTTTAATTCCAATAATAATTTTTTCAATCTTTAAATTTATTCCAAAAGACTTAAAAATCCATTTTGTAGATGTTGGGCAAGGTGATTGTACATTTATAGAAACACCATATGGGAAAACGATACTGATAGACGGTGGTGGCAGTAGCTCAAAAGAGTTTGACGTTGGTAAGAGTACTTTGCTTCCTTATATTTTAGATAGGGGATATACAAATATTGATTATGTTTGCATAAGTCATTTTGACCAGGACCACGTTCGGTCGGAATTTTAACTATTATGAAAGAGATTAGAGTTCGTAATGTGATAATTGGTAAGCAATTTGAGAATTGTACGAATTACTATGAGTTTTTAAAACTAGTAAAAGAAAAAAATATAAAAGTCCATATAGTAGAAGCAGGGAAAAGAATTAATATAGAAAAAAATTTATATTTTGATGTGTTGTGGCCAAGTTCAAAACAAGTGATTAGTGAAAATGGTATTAATAATAATTCTTTGGTTTGCAAGATGGTATATCGAAGGTTTTCTATGCTATTTACTGGGGACATAGAAGAAAGTGCTGAAAAAGCCATTGTAGAAAGATATAAGGAAAATAATGTATTGCAATCTACTATTTTAAAAGTTGCACATCATCGGTTCTAAATCTTCTACTATAAATGCTTTTTTAGAAGCGGTAATGCCTAAAATAGCAATAATTGGGGTAGGGGAGAATAACCTATTTAATCATCCTTCTGAAATAACAATAGAAAATTTAGAAAAGCAAAAAATTTCAATTTATAGAACAGACCAAAATGGAGAAATAACTATAAGAACAAATGGAAAAAAGATAAAAGAAACAAATGCGACTAAAAATAGTTGCAAAACAAATAAAGGAGTGATATAATATGAGTAGAATAGAAAAATTAGTAGAAAGACTAAAAGCGAAACCAAAAGATTTAACATATGAAGAGGCGGAGAAAATATTAAATAGTTTAGGTTTTTTTGAATATAATAAAGGGAGAACATCGGGGTCAAGAGTAGAGTTTAAAAAGAATAATAAAAAAATACAGATACATAAGCCACATCCAAGGAATATATTAAAGCCTTATCAGGTAAAAATAATACTAAATAAATTAAAAAAATTGGAGGAAATATAGATGAAAAATATTATGAAATATAAAGGATATTGGGCAGAAGTTAGATATAGTGATGAAGATGAATGTTTTTGTGGAGAAATAGAAGGTTTAAAGAATACATCAATATCTTTTGAAGGGACAACTGTAAAAGAATTAAAAAAAGACTTTAAAGACGCAATTGACTATTACTTAGAAGGGTGCAGAATTAACAATGAAGAACCAGAAAAACAATGCAAAGGTTCGTTAAATGTCAGACTAGGAGTAGAGCTTCACAATAAAGCCAAAATGAAATCAATAGAAAAAAACATATCAATAAATGAGCTAATAAAAAACGCAGTAATAATGTACTTAAAAACCAATTAATTGTATAAATTTAACAAAATCCGTAAATAATAAAAACAAAAGAATTTATGGAGGCGTTAAAAATGAATAAAACAATAATAACCCTAATAACAATAATAGTAATAATATCAGCAATAATAACAGGAATACTAATATATAAACCAAAAGAGAACAAACAAGAAGAAACAAACATAAAAGAAATAGCCCAAGAAGAAATACTAGATGAATGCACAGACGAATACGAACAAGAACAAAACAAAGCAACAGCAACAAACTCAGGCGAAGAAAAAATCTCACCAAACGCATCAATAACACTAAAAACATACCACCAGCAATGTGGACACACATCAAGCGAATATAAAACAGTACCAGAAGAATTAGTAAACAAAACAAAAAATGAATTACAAGAATTGTATATAGATTGGGATGTACAAAAATTTACAGATACAGATATAGTACTTGAAAAAGAAGAAGCTGGTAGTTGTGGGGAGCATTATATTGTAAGAGACAAAGAAGGAAAAGTTGTTATATATGAAATACAGGACGATGAAAGCGAAAAAGAATATGAAGAAACTGATATTTCTACAGAGTATTTAACTGAGACAGATAAAAACAATATTCAAAAAGGAATATATGTTAATGGAAAACAAGATTTGAACCAACTAATTGAAGATTTTGAATAGAATAAATAGAGACGCTATATAATTTGATATAGCGTCTTTTAAACAATTCTAATTCTTTTTCTTTTCTTTTTTATCAACAGTAACTTCTTTCTTTAAATCTTGTTTATCAATAAATCCCTTTTGGTATAAATCTTTAATATACATTACAAGAGCGAAAACAGTAGTAACAAGAGCTAAGCAATACAAATAGAAATCAATTTGTTGCCAAGCGCCAGTTAAATCGAACTGTTTCAATAGTAAAGAGCAAACAATAGCTATATAAAATAGCACAGTTGCAAGTTTACCATACCATTTACTATAAACGACAACATCTTTTCCATAAAGGAAAGAAGCACCAACAATCATAATAAATTCTTTAAGCAAAACAATTATTAAAATCCAAATTGGAATAATATTAGTAATAACCAAAGAAGTAAGAGTACATATTTGTGTTAATTTATCAGCTAATGGATCCATCAGTTTCCCAAAGTTTGAGACTAAATTAAATTTTCTTGCAATAAATCCATCTGCAATATCAGTAAGCCCAGAAAGGGTAAATATTACAAAAGCTAATATATAATTACCAGTAAAAATATGTAATATTATAAATGGTATCAATAATAATCTTACTATTGTAAGTGAATTTGGTATATGTTTCAACATAATTTTCTCCTATTTTACTTCAAATTTTAATTTATCATTTTCTACTTCAACTTCTACATTTTGACCGTCTGTAAGTTCGCCTTTTAAAATCATCTCTGCCAATTCATCTTCAATATATCTTTGAATAGCTCTTCTTAAAGGTCTTGCACCAAATTTGATATCAGTTCCTTTTTCTAAAATATAATCTTTAGCATTAGGAGATGTATTCATTGTAATATCTTTATCGTTCAATACTTTAAAAGTATCATTTAACATTAAATCAACAATTTCTAAAAGTTGCTCGCGAGTTAAAGCATCAAAGCTAATAATTTCATCTATTCTATTTAAAAATTCTGGTCTAAATACTTCTTTTAAGCTATTCATAATTTTATTTTTATCAACAGTATGTTTACCAAAACCAATTGAGTTTGTATTTGTGTTAGAACCAGCATTAGATGTCATTATTATAATTGTATTAGAAAAGCTTACTGTATTTCCTTGGCTATCTGTTAACTTTCCGTCATCTAATACTTGCAATAAGATATTGAATACATCAGGATGAGCCTTTTCAATTTCGTCTAGTAATATTATAGAATATGGTTTTCTTTTAACCTTGTCAGTTAATTGACCAGCTTCGTCATATCCAACATATCCTGGAGGTGCACCTATTAATTTAGATGTAGAGTGACTTTCCATATATTCTGACATATCTATTCTTATAATTGAGTCTTCATTTCCAAACATTTCATAAGCTAAACTTTTGGCAAGCTCTGTTTTACCAACACCAGTAGGTCCAACAAATATAAATGAAGGTGGTCTTTTAGTGCTTTTTAATCCAGCACGGTTTCTTCTGATAGCTCTTGCAACACTATTTACAGCTTCATCTTGACCAACAATTCTTTTATGTAGGTTAGTTTCTAAGTTTAATAATTTCTGTGTTTCTGCTTCTGTTATTTTTTTAACTGGAATTTTAGTCCAACTTTCAATAACATTTGCTATATCCTGAATCGTTAATTGTCTTGGTTTCATTTTACTATTTAATTTGTCTATTTCTTCTATTAGTTGACATTCACGTGTTTTCAAATTTGCAGCTTTTTGATAATCTTCAGTAGAATCTGCTGCAACAACTTCTTCTTTTTCATTTTGAACTTGAACTAGTTCTTGTTTTAGCATTTCTAATTTGAACAATTCTTTATTTTCTAAGTTAATTCTAGAACAAGCTTCATCTAAAATATCAATTGCTTTGTCTGGTAAAAATCTATCGTGAATGTATTTTTCAGACATTATAACTGCTTGGCGAATTACATCAGAAGATATTTTTACTTTGTGATATTCTTCATAATATTTTTTGATTCCGTCTAAGATACCAATAGAGTCTTCAACATTTGGCTCTTCAACTAAAACTTGTTGAAATCTTCTTTCTAAAGCAGAATCTTTTTCAATATATTTTCTATATTCTTTTAAAGTTGTAGTACCAATTAATTGAATTTCTCCATTAGATAGGGCAGGTTTTAAGATATTGGCTGCATTCATAGAATGTTCGCCGTCTCCAGCACCAATAATGTTGTGAATTTCGTCAATAACTAAAATGATATTTCCAAATTCTTTACACTCATCAATTATACCCTTCATTCTTGATTCGAATTGACCTCTAAATTGAGTTCCAGCTATAACAGCTGTCATATCTAATAAATAAACTTCTTTATTTAAAAGTTTTGCAGGCACATTTTGGTTTGAAATTCTAATTGCTAAGCCTTGTGCAATTGCAGTTTTACCAACACCAGGTTCTCCAATTAAACAAGGATTGTTTTTAGAACGTCTATTTAAAATTTGAACTATTCTTTGAATTTCTTTTTCCCTACCAATTATCATGTCTAATTGATTGTTCTTTGCTTTTTCTGTTAAGTTTGTTCCAAAAGTATCTAAGAATTTTTTCTTTTTATTTGTCTTTTTGTTTTTCTTTTTTTCAACTTTTACCTTTTTTCTGCTTCCAGAAGGTTCTTCTTGTTCTGCATTAGATTTTGGGCCAAACATATTTGAGAAGAAAGAGCCAATTGGAATTGCTGCTCCTGTTATTTTTGGGTCACCGTTTTCATCTGTGATTTCTGGATTTTCAAATGTGATTGCTCCTTCGATGTTTTCTATGTCTTCTAAGTTGATGTTTTCTGCTAAATCTTTGAACATTGTTTCTAATTGTTTTGTCATATTGCCTATATCAGGTATTTCTTTTGCCATTATATCGTGTTGGTTTGATATTACTTCTACTGGATTTATGCCTTTTTTTTGTGCACAATCAGCACAATATCCTTCCATAGTTTCTTTTCCATTTTCTATTTTTTTATAAAAAAGTATTGCTGGTTTTTTATTACATTCTGAACATAACATACTTTAAATTCCTCATTTCTAATTAAAATATTAACTCATAGTATAATATCGCAAAATTGCGAAATAGTCAATATTTTAAGCCGATATTCATACAAAAATATTACTAGTTAATGGTTTGGAAAGATTGCGGGGAACAATGGGCAAATTTTAGCTTTTATGATTTGATTGGAATGAGATATAGAATATGTAAGTTTATAAAAAAAGTAATGTTCGCGGGCAAGTAATTATTTTATTTTTTTCATAAATTCTTCGGTTTCTTACATAAGCCAAGAAATTCTAAAATTATTTTATGGCTCCCTTCCGTGTCAAGCACGAACTCTTTCCATAAAATAATTGGAGAATTTCTAAACTTATTCCAGGCACATTCATAATTTATTCAAAAAATAAAATAATTACTTGAGCCTGAGTGAAAGCTCCTTTTTTTATAAACATACAAATTCTTATCAAATGAAATGAACAAAATAAAAACTAAAACTTGCCCCCACTGTCCCCCAAAAGCTTTTTCAAACCATTAACCAGTAACATTATAGCATAATATTTTTAATTTGTCTCTTCCATTTTAATAACATTTGGTATATAATAATTTCAATAAAATACATGGGGAAAAATATGGAAAAGAAAGAGAATAAAATAACAAAAATAATCAATTGGATAATTATAATATTTTGGGTATTTATGATAGGCAGTGTATTCGGATTTTTTGCAGAAATGGTATATGGAGCAATATACACAAGAACAATAGTAATAAGACAAGGGCTAGTATATGGACCATTTGTGCAAATATATGGAATAGGAGCAGTTGCGTATTATATATTAATAACGAAAATAAAGGAACCAAAAGAAGCGTTTTTCTCAGGAATGATTATGGGTGGGATTTTAGAATACCTATGCTCATTTTTTCAAGAAATATTATTTGGAACAATTTCTTGGGATTACAGCAAACAATTTATGAACCTTAATGGAAGAACAAGTTTGGAATATTGTTTTTATTGGGGAATTATAGCAGTAGCATTTTTGAAAATAGTTTACCCAGCATTACAAGCAATACAGCCGCTTATATATAAAAAATGGGTAAGAATTCTTACTGTTTTTGTTATGCTCTTTATGGCATTTGATATTACAATATCTTGTATGGCTGGTGCAAGACAAGATGAAAGACGTAAAAACGTAGAACCTAAAAATCAAATAGACGTATTTTTAGATAGAGTTTATCCAGATGAATTTCTAGACAAAGTTTATAATAACAAAATAAATATGTAGTAAATTATAATAAATAACTACAAATGATGAAATCTATGGGATAGGAGACAAAAGAGAATATGAATAAGAAAGAAAAAAGAAAATTAAACAAATTCATAATAACTGTAATAGTTGTAATGCTTTTTGGCTTATTTGAATATGTTGCACAACAAAATGGGTGGATAGAAAATATTTCAAATGAAACTAAAACAGTCCAAACAAATATTAATACAAATATCAATATAGATAATATCCCACAATATGCAGGAGAAATAGTTATCAGCATTAATAACGATGTTCCATACTTTGAAGAGAAAGATATAAGCACAGAAGATTTTGAATATTATTCAAACTTAGATGAATTAAACAGAGCAGGAGTTGCATTTGCAAATATATGCAAATATACAATGCCACCAGAAGGAACAAAAAGAGAAAGCCTTTCATACAAGCCTACTGGCTGGGTTCAATATTTATATGGAGAAAATAACAGTAAACATTTATATGAAAGATGTCATTTAATTGCGTGGCAATTAGGGAATGAAAATAACAATAAGAAAAATTTAATCACAGGTACACGTGACATGAATTCAGCTATGATAGAATATGAAAATATGATTGCAAGCTGGATTAAATCAAAAAACAAAGAAGAAAAAGACTACCATGTTTTATATAGAGTAACACCTATTTATAAAGACAAAAACCAGTTAGCAACAGGTGTTGAAATAGAAGCAAAATCAGTTGAAGAAGAAGGGGTTTGCTTTAATAAATTTATATACAATGTGCAAGAAAACTTTGAAATTGATTATTATACAGGGCAAGCAAGTTTGATAAAAAATTGAAAAGGAGGAAGAATTGGATTTAAACTTAAACAAAATAACAGAGAAATTATCACAAAGTGAATTTGTTAAAAATTTTATACAAGAATTAGGTAAAACATTAGAAAATTCAAATAATCAAAATAGTAATGTACAATTAACAGATAAAGAAGAATTGGAATTTGAGAAAAGAGAATTTGATTTTTTGCAGGAATATTTTAAAAAAGAGTTATCAGACTTAAGCAAAGGAGAAGTATTTATTGTGACAAATAAATATGACAATGATGAACTTCACAGATATAAAGTAACTCAGTATAAAAATAATCTTGAATGTAAATATATTGCTTTTGAAAAAGATTTGCCACAAAATGTTAAATTGAAAGATGTGGTTAGAAAGGTAAATGGAAGCTATATTTATGATGAACAGGCAACACAGTATTTGAAAAACGCTATAAATGAGATAAAACAAGAAATAGTAAATAATAGGGAGCAATAAAGAACAAAGAGCATAAAAGCCTTTGTTCTTTTATAAAACAGATCCAAGAATTAAAATTCCAATATTATCACGATAAATTTTGTCGAATTGAGAAATAGGAAGTGGATTTACACCAATGCCAGCTTCAATAGTAAATCCAGGTCTATTATAATTCTGAATAAACCAATCTTTATAACCAGCAAAACTAGAGTTGTATGGTGTATCAGCCAAAATATAGCCACTAGATTGGGCAAATCTAGTTCCAATGTAAAGACTTTGTGGTGGTCTGAAATTTTGAAATTGCCAATAGATTTCTTGCCCTTGTGTATGGTAAGCTATAACTAGCCTAAAATTGTGTAGTAATGTAAAGTTATATATTGATAAACTTTCAGGTTCTGTTAGAGGACCAAAACCAACGAAGTCACGTGGAGCAGGAGAAGTAAAACCCTGTTCATACTTTATTTTTTTTGCATTTTCCCAACCGTGCAGAAAATTGCAAATTTAAATCTACACCATTGAAATTTGCTCTCCAACCATCAGGAAAAGGGATATCAGGATATTTATCAGAAATAGTTTTAAAAGAATTATATATAAGACTATTAGGTTGATAAAATCCAGTTACTAAGTCTACACCATCAGGATTAACCATAGGCATAATATAAATAGATGTACTACGAAAAATACTTCTAATCTGATAGCCATAAATGCTACCATTATTAACATATGCACTACAGTAATCTTCAATAAATTTCATAAGTATAACAGTTGTAATCCATTCTTGGGCATGAAAAGAAGCGGAGTAGAAGACTTCTTTTGATCCGTGTCCTAGTCTTATTACTGGAAGTTTTTTTCCAAGCACACTGTATCCTGTGTTTTGTATTTGCAAAAATGGATATGTAGAGTTTAATTTGTGTAAGTCAGAAATCATAGTCTCATATGTGTAGTTAATACTTGTTTGAACAATCGCCATAAAATCACCTAATATAAGATATGACAGATATAAAAAATTGTTACAAAAAGTCAATCATATAAAATAAAAAAAACCACAAATGTGTAAAAAATATTGAAAATGAAAAAGAGAAATGATATAATCCACATAAAAGTTAGCCATAATGGAAAGGATTATATTAATATGAAAAATGAAAAAACAAACAAAAAGAAAATTTTAATAGTAACAGCATTTCCTACACACGGTGCTGGAAGTGGAGCATTAATTACAACACAAGCAAAATCATATGTAGAAAATGGAGATGAAGTTGTAATAATAACAGGGAACAATAGGACAGATTTTGATAAACTAGAAGGGGTAAAATATCATGTGGTGCCATTTACAGCAGAAAGTGAAAATGCAGAAAAAATAGAAGGGCAATGTCCATTCAATTATTTAATGTTTACAACACATACAGAAAGCACAGCGAATTTTTGGAATGTAGGACTAGAAGAAATAGAGAAATATAACAAAATGTTTGAAGAAGCAATAAAAGAAGAAGTAGAAGAATTTAAGCCAGATATAATACATGCACAACATAACTGGCTAACAAGTAGTATATGTAATAACTTTGGCAAACCAGTTGCACTTACAATACATGGAACAGATTTAATGGGATATAAGAAAGCAGGAGAAAAACTATCAGAAATAGAAAAAGAATTAAAAAATAAAAAGGTTAACTTAAATTCAAAAGAACTAAATAATATAAAAAATATTGAAGAAATATATGCAAAATCAACATCAAAAGCAGAAATAATGAGAGAACTAAAAAATGCTATTCAAAATAAAAGAATAGATATATCAAAAGAAGACATGGGAAGCTTAATAGATATATATGACAAAAAGAAACTATATGAATTATACAAGCAAGAAGCTGAAAAATCTGCAAAACAATCAGAAAGAATAATAGTAATTTCTGATGCACAAGAGAAAGACTTTAATGAGTTATTCCCAGGAAACGAAAAAAGAGTAAGACTTTTAGAAAATGGATATGATGCAAAAGTATTTTATCAAAAACAAGGAGTAAACAAAGAAGAAATATTATCAAAATTAATAGGTGAAGAAAACAGTAAATGTGATAATTTAGCATTATTTGTTGGAAAATTTGCAGACTTTAAAGGAATAGACGCATTATTAGATGCAACAAGAATTTATGAAAAACAAGCAGAACAAAAAGGCAGAAGCATTGAAACAATAATAGTAGGTTCTGGAGTATTAGATGAAACATTAAGAACTCAAGCAGAAACATTAGGATTAAAACATACTCACTTTGTAGGAAGAAAAAATCATAGTGAAATTTGCGATTTACAAAATATAGCAGATGTTTCATTAATACCATCAAGAAACGAACCTTTTGGATTGGTTGTAATAGAAGGAACATCATGTGGACATCCAGTAATTGCAACTAATTCAGGCGGAATACCTGGAATATTAAATGTGAACAAAGAAGATTTGTCAGATGGTGAAAAAACATATACAACAAAATTAGGAGTTCTAGTTCCACCACTTCCAGAAAGACCAAGTCAATTAGACGATGGAGCAAAAAAAGAATTAGATGTAATGACTACACAATATTCAATTATAGAAGATGAGCAAGAAAAAGCAAATTTTGTAAAGAAAATGGCAGTAGCATTAAATTTAGAAGAAGATGGTGTATCAAAGTATTTAAACCAATATATGAACACAGTAAATGGAATTAGTGAATCTGTAATAGATATCTGTGAAAAGAATTTGGAATTTAATAATGACGAGATTGCACAATATACAGAAAAGACATATTCTCAAGAAGTTATAAGAGATAAAATAATGGGAATATTTGAAGAAGCGGAAGTTGAACATAAAGATAAAAGAGAAAGTGATTTGTCTTTGTAAAATTAAAATGTAAATAAAAAAGCATCAATTAAATTTGATGCTTTTTTTGTGGAGCGGGTAGTCGGAAACAACTATCCACATAAATAACCCGATGCATTGATATTACTATAATACATCGGATTATAATTTTTGTGAAATTATATTTTAATGCAATTTTAATGCATTTTATGCACACAATTTCATTTTTAGTTTTTGTTTTCCATAATAAGAACGGCAATCTTTTAACTGTCTATTTCTATATCTTGCAAGAATATGTCCATAAGTTTCTTTTATTTGTCTATCATCTACATGTCCAAGTATAGTAGCAATAACAAGTAAATCCATTCCTGCTTCAATCATTCTAGTAACAGCAGTATGTCTACACATATGGGTATGGCATCCTTTTGGAAGTTCTAGTTTTACACCTGCTTCTCTACAGATTCTCTTAAATATATTGTTTAAACAACGATGATCTATATAACTTCCATCTTTTTGACAGAACAATAGATTTTCTTTATTATTCGGATTACTTTTTGCATTTTTAATTTGGTCTTTTACGATAGCAAGCATAAGTTCTTCATCAAATATGTCAAATGGTACAAACCTCTCATCTAATAATCCTTGCTCTATTTTCTTATGGCCAGTTTTAGTAGTATCGCCCATGATAACTTTTCCACCATCACAAGATAGAGTTCTGTTTATTACAAATCCATTAGCTTTAAAATCAATATGTTTAGTAATGTCAATAGCACCAAGTTCTCCAATTCTAGCTGCAGATAATAATGCACATATAAATAAATTTCTTAATGTTCTTTCATCATAATTACACCTAGAGCTTTTTACCAAAGGTTTAGTTAATAGATGTTCCATAAGTTTTTTCTGCTCTTCTACTTCAAATGCTTGTACAGGTTCTTTTTTCTGCAGAGAGACAGGGGTAAAGGTTCGTAACATAGGATTATCTGGATATGATATTATTTTATCCATTACACATTGCATGAATCCTGCTTTTAGTTTTGCAACAATTTTATCTATTTCTCCTTGTGATAGATGCCTTATAGAATTAAGAAAATTCTGTATTTCTTCATAAGTAACCTTTTGGACTGGTTTCTTAAAATCTTTCCAATTTTCAATATAGGCATAGTGGTATTGATCTTTATCTTTTGTATTTTTTATTATCTTTCCTGCTTCAAATTTAACATTACCTATTTTTTTAACTACTTCTATAATAGTGATTCCATTTTTCTTTACATATGTTTTGGTTTGAATTTTAGCTTCTACATCTTTTTTCTTTTCAACAGATGCAGTTCTAGTAGACTCGTTTGCTACAGTAGTTCTAGAACCATCATCAAGTGTAATTTGGGCAGGGTATCTATTATAACAATAAAATCTATCGCAAACTCCTTTTTTTAGGCAAATAGTACATTCTTTACATTTGGAACATTTTTCCCAATTAGTTCTATTGGAGCAAAAACTTCTGTCTGTACATTCTGCACAAATAGGACACATTTTACTATTATCAAATTTTTTCTTTCCTTTTTGAATAGTATTATATACAGAGCCTTCTCCGTTACCATTCCTTCCAAGTTTTTTTGCCATAAAAAAACCTCCATTTTTCAAATAATTTTTACATAAAACTATTGAAAAATGGGGGAATTTTGTATATAATACAAAAGTAAGCACTTTCAATAGTGTTTATGCCTTTGGATAATGTGTTGAGCGGCAAACTACATCACATTATCCGCTTTTTATTTATATGTAATTAAAGTATGAAATCCATCTGTTTGACCAGGTAAATTTTGAAATGAATTGAATTTAATATCTATAATTTCATATCCATCATTTTGCATATTAGTTAATATTTCATCTATTTGAATGGTATAATTATCTACACATTGAAAATTTTTATTAATATATTTACTAAGATTATTAATTAGTATTATATGAATTTTGTTATCTTTTGGCTTTAAAAATTTCTTTACATTCTCATAGATTGTGTTAGTTGAGTCATTTGTTTCTTTAGAAAATAATCCCATAAAAATTCCTCCTTAATTTTTTTCATATCCGATGTATCCTATTACAGTACCTAATATTTTAACATTTTCTTTTGGACATGCTTGTGTTTTATATTTAGTAGTATTGGATGACAAAGGCTCTAATAATAATAAATCTCCTTGTAGAGTGATTTTTCTAATAAGAGTGGTATTATCTAAAATAATAAGGGCAATAGTATCATTTTTTATTATTGAGCTTTTTTTCATTAAGATATAATCGCCTTCTTGATATTTTTTGTCCATACTATCATCATACATTCTAAAATAAAAGTAATCATCTGGATTTTTCATATTATACATATGAGGATTCAAGGGGATATAACCTTCTATATATTCCTCAGATACATCTAAACTTTTTTCTATCTTTTTATATAAAGGGACTGCGAATAAACTTTCAATATTATTTTTACTAATGTATTCTAATAATTTCTTTTTCTTTTCATCTATAGAAGTTAAATTAGATTTGTTTTTTGCAATTTCGATTTCTTCATTAGATACAGTATCATTTAGGTAGCCACAAGCAGACATCATTTTTGAGTAGTATTCATCTTTATGTAAGATAGAAGTATTAGATAGTTTTTCTAAAATGCTAGGAGTAGGGGGATTAGTAGTCCTCTTATTAAGAATCTTGGATATATATCCTGCATTAACATCCGATTTCTTTGCAAATTCATTGAGAGATGGGTAATTACTTTTTAATTCAGTAATAATATTTATTAAAATATCTTGATTATACATATCTAAAACCTCCATGGATATAGTATAAAACAATTATTGAAAAAAAACAATACTTTTTTTGAAAAAAGTATTGACAATATGAAATAAATATTATATATTTCCTATAGGAAACAGAAAGGAGGAAATAAAGAAATGGAATTGAACATTAAAAAACTAGAAGATACAATCGCAGAAATAAAAAAGAAGTACAAGCTATCAAATGATGAAATCGCAGAAGTTATGGGGATAAATTATTCCTATTTGTTTAAAATTCTAAACAAGACTGCAACACCAGGGAAGAAGATTTTTGATGCTGTTAATAATCTATGCAAAGCATATAATTTAAATCCAAATGACTATATTTTTTTAAACTAGTCGTTTCCTACAGGAAACAAAAGGAGGGAAAAATGGGTTACAAAAAAGAAGAAATTGTACTTTACACAAAAGAGGATTTAAAGGAAATACAGAATGATAAAATCACAAAACAAAAATTACTTGTTAATAAAAAAGTTGCCGCTCAACACAAAAAATAAAAGGAGGGAGGAATTTGAAAAAGAAGATAGAACCTTCGATGACCTGGGATGAAGCTCCAGACACTATTGGTCCAGATGAACTTGCAAAAATTTTAGGAGTAGGAGAACCAAATGCCAGAAGCAAGTTTGATGAAAAGGGCTTCCCACGAATACCAGGACTAGGAAATTTGAGAAAAGCAGACAAAGAAGCTGCAAGACTCTATCTACAAGGTATAAACATTAAAACGAATCAAAAAGAGGCAATTACAGGATTATTGCTATTTGAATTAAAAAAGCTCAACACAAAATTGGATGAGAGAAATAAGGAGGAAGTAGAAAGTGCGAATTGTTAATAAAAGAAAATTCACAAAAAGTATTTTGATTTTAATATTCATCATAGTAATTACTATCATTTGTATTAGTCAAATTTTTAATAAACCAAAATATAACATAGAAACAATAGATTATATCGTTTCAAAAAATGAAACATTATGGGGAATAGCAGAACAATATAAAATGCCTGATCAAGATGCTAGGGATTACATAGATAAAATAAAAGAACTTAACAACATGAAAACAGCTACTATATACGAAGGACAAGCAATAACAATAATAATTTATGAGGAGGTAAAGTAGAATGCCATTAAATAGTAAGATATTAGATAAAATTAGATGCCTATATGAAATAGCAAATAAACTTACTAAATACTGGGTGCATATAGAATCATATAAATTTGATGCATATAACACATATTCGTTAAAAGTAGATGTCTATGCATTTATTGATGGAAAACAAGCATCATTTTATAGCAAAGAAATTCAAATAAATAAAGATGATGCAGAAGCGGAACTACAATATGCTATAGACAATATAAAAGAGCTAATCACTCCCACCGAAAATGACAATGATTAACTCTATACAGAAATATTTTTGCAAACACTTCTATTGCTTATTATAGCACAATGGCAGTAGAAGTCAAGCGGAAAGGAGAAAAAAGTGCATGATATAAAGCAAATCAATTACATTAAGCAGCTCAATGAGTTCTATTCTATTTTGGATTATAAGCCTTTATCATCTAATGCTATATCTTTATATGGATTTTTATTGCATGTAGCAAATAAGACTGGTTGGCTCAATGAGTTCAGAGTAGCTAATACTACGATTATGAGTAAATGTAAATTGAATACATCAGCTCTACAAAGAGCAAGAATGGAATTAATAAACAATGGATATATCAGATATAAAAAAGGAAGCAATCAAAACGAAATGCCTAGATACAGCTTAGTTATACTATATTTTGAACAAGCAAATGCACAAGCGGATAAACAAGCAGATGAACAAGCAAACAATCAAGCAGAAGATATACCGAACACTACACCGAACGCACAACCAGGCGAACACAATAATAAACAAAACAATACAAAACAAAACACAAATAATAAACTAAACCAAACTAAACTAAACTTGTTTTTTAATTATATTTCTAATGAAGAAGCGGAATTCGATGGAATAAGTCAATCACAAAAAGAGGGCATTATTGGGATTTTGAAAGGTCTAGAAATATATATAAATCCATTAGCAAATTTATCTTGTTTACCATCAAGTTATATTGAGGATGCCAAAGTACAATATTGGGTGATTAAAGAAATATATTTTAGCGAATATAAAGTCTATTTAAATGAATTAACAAGAAATGACTTTATGTTTAGGTATTTGAAAACACAGAAATATATGGAAGCAAAAGAAAACTATGATGAAGAGGAATTTGTAAGCTATTTCATTACATGCTTACATGATGAAATGAAGGGAGAAAAAAATGTGGTTAAAACAAGAAATAGGAAGATGGTCTAGTAGAGAAAGTGTTCCCAAGTATGTGAAATACAAGAAAAAACCAGATGGAAGTCATCTAGTGAATTATAAACAACAAAAAGACTATGAATACTACAAATGCGATTATTGTGGAGAGGAGATTATTATAAAAGACAAAGCAGATGAGCAAGATGGAGGAATTGCAATATTACCAAACACAATAACAAATAGAGGAAATATAAAAATTGCATTACACAACAAATGTTTAAATCCATTATTAAGAGCAATAGAAAAGGGGGAAGGTTGATGGCCAATAAGGTATATTTTGCAGAAACAGATGCAGATTATGGAGGCATATATATAGCAGCTAGAACAGCAAAAGAAGCTAAAACTTTTGCACAAGGTACTTGGATAATGGACCATGCATATAGTTGGATAGATTTAAGAGTAACTAGATGTTGGAGTGTGAAAGAAACGAAGTATGAAGGAATATTGGATATATTCCAAATAAATGAATTAGGTCTAACTTGGTGGTGTTGTGAAAAGTGTCATGATGATAAATTCAAAATTATAAATGAACACGAATACATGTGTACTAGCTGCGGAGCTAGACTTAAAATACCATATATTTAAAGGAGGACAAGCCGATAGTGGAAGTAAAAGAGAAAATTGTTGAAAAGATAAAAAAAGCATTAGCTCTTGCAAATAACAACAAGAATCCTAACGAAGCACAAGCAGCAATGTTAATGGCTCAAAAAATGATGGCAAAATACCACATAGAAATGCAAGAAGTAGAAGAGGTAGAAGAAGCGGAAGTACAAGAGAATGAAGTGAATGTCAAAAAAGGTAGTTGGAGAAAATCACTAATGAAAGTAATTTGCAACAATTACAGATGCGATTGCTTCTTAAGGGGAAATACAGGGAAAAGGATAATAATTGTAGGAGCTAAAGAGGATATAGAAATAGCGAAAACAATATACGAATTTGCAGAGAATCAGTTATTAGATGGATTTAATAGTTATTTTAAAAACAATTATGAGGAATATACAGAAATAAAAATAAAAAATGCAGTAAGAAAAGACTATGCAGATGGATTTATTAAAGGATTAAAGGAAAAATTTGCAAAGCAAAAAGAGGAAGAAATAAAGAAGAATGAACAATATGCATTGGTAGTAACTAACAAAAAAGTAGAAAAATATATGGGGGAATTAAATATTACAGGTCATTACAGAGCAACAAGAGAAAATAGTTCATTTATAGACCCATATGCATTTGCAAAAGGAAGAAACAAAGGATTAAATATGCGAGATTTACATTCTTGCATTGAGGAGGAAAAATAACATGGAAGAAAAAAAAGTTTATGAATTGGAAATTCAAGAATCTATAATAGGTAAGCAAAGACCTAGAATGAATACATACACAGGAAGAGCTTATACTCCAACAAAAACTAAAAATTATGAATACCTAGTAAGGCAATTATTTGTATATAAATATCCACAATTCGTTCCAATAGAGGGGAGAGTTAGGATGACTATTACTGCTTATTATGAATTACCAAATAAGAGAAGCAAATTACAAGAAGCGGAAATGTTGGCAAATATAATAAGTCCTACTAAAAAACCAGATTGGGATAATATAGGAAAAATTGTTAGTGATGCCTTAAATAAGTTTGCATTTAAGGATGATGCACAAATAACAGAGGCTACAATTATAAAGAAATATGCTAGAACTCCAAGGGTTTTAGTAAGAATTGAAGAGTATTAAAGGAGGAAAATAAAAATGTTAGATTTTGTAATGAAATTATTTGGACATGAGAATATCAATAAAATAAAAATACCAGAAGGATATAAAATGCCAAGAATTGATAAAATGAAGTGCAAAGCTAGTTTTTATGCTGCGACAGGAGAGTTTCAAGATAAAATTATTATAAATAATAAAAACATATTATTAGATGGATACATAACTTACAAAATATGTCAATGGGTAGGCTTAAAATATGTAAAGGTATTAAAAATTGATGTAGATCCAGAAATATACAAGCATTCCTATAGAGGATATAGGTTAAAAAATAGAGAAAAAATTTAAGAAAGGCTAAATCGATAGAAATGGAATATTTAGATATTAATAAAAATATAAAGTTAGAACAATTAGAAAAGTTCGGATTTGAAAAAAGATATAGTGAATTTACTGGAGAATTGAGTTATTATACACATCCAGAAGAAGATATAGAAATACACATATATGAAAATAAAGCAACAGAGCTAATAATACATGAAAAAGAGATAAAACATTCCTTAATGATCTTACTAATTAAGTTACACAAGGCTGGAATAGTAAAAATCCAGAAAGAAAAAGAAGAAAGAATGAGTACATTAGATAAAATAGTGCTTAAAAGAGGGTAGAATAATTTGATAAAAAATGAATGTAAATACTTTAAAGAAACTGAAAAAAAGCAAGAATGCAAGATATTGAATGAATTAGTTTGTCGAAAAAAGAAATGTTCATTTTACAAACAAGTAAAAGTAACAGAAAAGTAAATTAATAATGTTTCATAGAGGAAAAAGAGATGAATTTGATAAGAAAAATAAAAAGATTTTTAGGATTAGAATTACCATATTTATTAGAAGAGGAAGAAATAGAAAATAAAACTACATTCAATAATAGACTAAATAATAGTATAGTAGCTATTCCTAAAAATACAGAAGTTCAATTTTATAAAATCGAAAATTGGAAAAATATATCAGAAGCTATGTATAGAAGCGGAATTACAATGAATGAAGCTATAGAAATGATGAAAAAGATGAAAGGAGACTGAAAGTGGCTAAATCAAAAAAGACATTAGAACTTGAAAGTTACTTAAAAAAATATGTACATAAGCAAGGGATATTTAGTTGCCCAGAAGTTACAATAGGTTGGTGGGGAAAGGAAAGAGTGGATTTCCTTACATATGATACTAATGACTGGTTTAAATGCTATGAAGTAAAAGTAACAAAGTCGGATTTTTATAGTAAATGCCATAATAGTTTTGTTGGAAATTATAATTATTATGTTATGCCAAGAGAATTATATAACGAAGTAAAGCAAGATATTCCAGAATGGGTAGGAGTATTAGTAGAAAATAAAATTAATGGGAAGATATATAGCTATTCTCCATTAATAAGTATAAAGAAAGCAATAAAGCAAGAATTAAAGGTGGATAAAGAGATATTAAAAAATTCATTAATTAGATCTTTATATAGAGAAGCTAGTAGGAGGTAAAGAATGTTTGTTGAAAAAGCAAAAGAAAATATTAAAATTCAATTAGCTAATATGAAAAGAGCAAACGAATGTGGATTAGCAACAAAAGGAGAGTTCAACGAAGATATAGAAGCGATAGAAACAATTTTATCAGAATTAGAAACAGCAGAACAAAAAGAAAAGTTTTATACAAAATTATCAGAAGATAATAAATATTATGTATTAGAGTTAGAAAAGAAAGATAAACAAATAGTATATATGGCAAATTTTATTAATGATAATACACCATATACTAGAGATACGAAAGAACTAGAAAATGAGCAAGGAATAAGAACAGCGAAGTTTACAGAACAATATTTTAAAAAGAAAGTAGAGGGATAAAATGGAAGATTGTTTAATCATTGGAGCAGATATTTCAAATGGAAAAAGTATAACTTGTATAACTGTAGCTAGAAAAAATGGAGAGAATATAGAAATTATAAATCAACTTTTTGATAAAGAAGCGGAAGATATTTATTATAAATTAATAAATATTAATGCAAAATCCAATTTTTCAAAAATAAAAGATGAAGCAATAAGAAGAGGAATGAGTAAATTGAGTAAAATATATTCACTAAAAGAAATGTTGGAGGTTTTACAATACACAGAAAAACTAAAACAATATACTAACAAGGAGATAAAATTTATAATTCAACAAAATGCACCTAAAAAAATAAAAGAAATATTAGCAGTTTTTTGGCTAACACATACAAACGATGAGTTTTTCAATTATAACAGTGGAAGAATTAAAGAAGAACATGAAATAGTGTTACAACTAATAGAAAAATATGAAGAGCAACAAAATGAGATAGAAAAAATGGCAACAACAATAAATAAAGATAGTTTTAGAATATTAGAATTAGCTAGAATTATAGAAGAAATCGCAAAGGCTTGCTATTTAACATGGACGCAAAAAGAGTATGACTTTTTAGGAATACAATATAGCACCAACCATCAAATAACAATAAAAAATATAATAGAACACTTTGAGAAAGGAAGGAAATAAAAATGGAAGATTTTAAAATACAAAAAGCTAAATTTATAAAATTGCCAACAGATGAGAATGGAAAAGAAATGTTATGTTTTGGAGATATGTTAGGACATGAATATTATATAGCACCAGCAGAATCAATTAAAGGAGAGTATATAATAACTGGAGGAACTTATCAAGAAGCGGAAAAATTATTTCAAAAGGCTATTTATAATAGTTTGATAGAAATAGGAGAAGATGAACAATTTGCATTTGCGGTAGCTTATGAAGGGGAAGATCCTGGAATGTTATTAACTTTTCAAAGAAAATGTTTTAAAACGGAATTAGATATGATAACAGAACAAATTGACATAGGAAAACGAAACTTAATAAAAAATGGAAACAAAGAAGAAGATTTAATTATTATTTTAAATACTAAAATTTATGAAAAGGATAAATATAAAAAGATATCTAATATAAATGTACAATACACAGAAATGCCAGAAAACATAAAAGTTCAAATAGAAGTTAGAAAACAAGAAGAGGTGGATTAGATATGGAATTAGCAGAAAATAGAGAACAGGATATACAAGATGCAATACAAAAAATGTCTAATGCAATAACTGATTTTGTAAAAACAATGCAAGAAGTTTTAGAACCAATTATAGAAGAAGTTAAAAAAATAATTAATGCTATTTGGGAAAAAATCATAAAATCAGTTGATGATAAGACAATCAAGAAATGTTTACATATTTCAAAAAACAGTAAAAATAAAAGAATACAAAAGAAACAAATTACAAGAATTAATAAAATAATGAAATGGTATATAAGACAAGCAACATATGAATTAAAGACAAATAGCAAATAAAATAATACACGAAAGAGGTGGAAAAGTGAATTATTTAAAAGAAAGTGAAAAAATATTAGAAAATTATAGGAAATTACATATATCACTTGCTAATTTAAATGAAAGACAAGAAAAGCTAGTGAGAAGCGGAATGCCAGGAGAAGTTAAAGCAATTGATTATTCAAAACCAGCAATACAACATCAAGCATATTCTAAAGATACAATTAATCAATTGTGTGAAATAGCAACAGTAAATAATGAAATAAAAGAAACTAAAAAAGAAATGAAATTAGTTGCTAAAATACTAAAACAAATAAAAAAAGAAGATGAAATATTATATAAATTTTTAGCAATAAGATTTATAAAGAAACCAAAGATTTCAATGAAAAAAATAGCAGAAGAATTAGGCTACAGTCCAGATAGCAATGATACAATATACAAAATCAAAGAAAGAGCACTAACTGAATTTTCAATATTATATTTTGGGGTAAATGCAACTAGAGGAATATAAACGGAAAAAATAAGGATAGAAATTTGCAAAAATGTGTGTTAAATTTGTAATATGGAAAAAATCCATAAAAGCCCTTGTAAATAAAAAATAGAAAAAATTGAAAACGGACTACAATGATGTAGTCCGTTTTTTCTAAAAAGAGATGATAAAATGCCAATTTTAAAATTATGTGCTAAATGTCAAAAAGTAATAGTATATCCTGCAAGATACTGTTTGGAATGTCAAAAAAAAGTGGACAAACAGTTTGAAGAAAGAAAGAAAAAATGGAATAAGGATTATAATCGAAAAAGAGATCCAAAATACGCAGCATTTTATAATTGTGATGAATGGAAGAATCTTAAAAATAAGTATTTGCAAGATCATGAATATAGATGTGAAAAATGCCAAGAAAAGAAAAAAGAAAATCCAGAATATAAAGAAAAAATCGCAGAAGAAGTGCATCATAAAGAGCCAATTCAAACACCAGAAGGATGGGTAAAAAGATTTGAATACAAAGGATTAAAGGCATTGTGTCATGACTGCCATAATGAAGAACATAATAGATTTCAAAAAAGAAAGAAGGTGGAATAGTTGAATATGTTAAAAATTAAAAAAGCATTTATGAAAGCAAAGCTAGAAGGATTAGATATTGCGATAGAACTCACAGTACCAGGAAGAAAAGATACAGAGATAATTATTGTGCAATATAGTAATCTAGATTACAAGTTAAGTTATTATATTAATAACTATGATGAGCAATTAGTATTGAACAGGTGTAAAGATATAAAAATAATAAATGCTTACACAATAGATAGTAAAATTATAAAAGAAATGAAGGGAGAAAAATAAAATGGAAAAGATTAAATGTATTCAAGATTATGAAGATGTAATGTTAAAAAGAATTGTAACAAAGGATGATGAATTAGAAGTTACTAAAGAGAGGGCAGAATATCTTGTTGATATTAGAAAATTATGTGTAAGAATGAATGAAGATACAACAAATGAAGATACAACAGATGAAGATACAACAAATGAAGATACAACAGATGAAGATACAACAAATGAAGATACAACAGATGAAGATACAACAGAGGAAGATACAACAGAGGAAGATACAACAGAGGAAGATACAACAGAGGAAGATACAACAAATGAAGATACAACAGATAAAGACACATCGAATGAAACTAATAAGATAGAAAACAAAAACAATAAAAAAGGTACAAAAAAAGGTGCAAAAAAAGAATAGAAAATTGCAGATTTTAAGATAGGGGGGTATCCAAAAAGTATTGATGTTTATGGGAATATCGGTGCAAAGGGGTATTCTGTAGAAAAAACTCCCCAAATTGCTTTTCATCTGAAGCATTTTTGAAAATAAGAAAAAAGAAGGTGCAAATTATGGCAGGTAGACCAAGACAACCTATTGATTTACTGATAGAAAAGGGGAAAAAACATCTTACGAAAGAGGAAATAGAATATAGAAGAAATACCGAAGTCAATGTTGAGGCTAAGGATGTAAAACCACCTACCTATCTTTCAAAAAAACAAAAACAAGAATTTAATAAAATTGCAAAAATATTAGTAGAATCAGTAATGATGAGCGAGTTAGATGAAGATTGTCTAGCTCGTTATTTAATTGCTAACGAAAATTATATAAGATTCACAAAGCAAATCAATGCGGAATTTAGAAAACAGAATTCTAAAGAAGCAAAACAAGATCCAGATATACTAGAAAAAACAAATACAAGGATTGAGCAACTTTTAATACATCAAGATAGAGCCTTTAAACAATGCAGATCTAGTGCTAGTGATTTAGGACTATCTATATCTTCTAGATGTAGGTTAATAATGCCAGAGTCTAAAAACAAAGAGCCACCAAAGGAAAACAAATTCGCCAAATTTAAAGTTATATAAGTGGTGTAAATGATAGATAGAGTAACAGAATATGCACAAAAGGTTGTAAATGGAGAAGTATTCTGTGGAAGATTGCATAAACTAGCATGTCAAAGGCACTTAAGAGATTTAGCTAGACAAAATACAGAAGCATTTCCATATCATTGGGATGTAAAAAGTTCAGAAAGAATCCTTGAATATGCAGAGACATTAACAATAGGCGAAGGCTTTGAAAAAAGACCAGTAGAATTGTTAGGTTTCCAAATATTCGATATTGGATCTAGATTTGGATGGCTCAACAATAAAAATAAAAGAAGATTTAGAAGATCCTATAAAAGTATGGCCAGGCAAAATGGTAAAACATTTGAAAATGGTATTATGGGAACATACATTGCAGGATTTAGTGGATATAACTATGGAAAATTATTTACGGCAGCAACCAAAAAGAAACAAGCTAAATTAGCATGGGATGAAATGGCTAAATTTATTAATAGCGATGAAGATTTGCAAGAATATTTTGAAGTAAAAGAATATTGTTCATTAATAGTTGCTGGCGATACACATTGTACTATAGAAGCATTGTCAAAGGATTCTCGGATTAGATGATGGTTCAAGGTCAATATTTTCTAGTATTGATGAGTACCACCAACATAAAACTAATAAAGTATTTAAAGCATTATATAATGGAACAAAAGCATTACCCGAAACATTAGTATCTATAATAACAACTAGAGGAGATAAAATAAATAGTCCATGCCATGAAATTGATACATATTGTATAAATATTCTAGAAGGAATTGCAATAGCAGAGGACTTTTTTGTAGATATATTTGCATTGGACAAAGGCGATGATATATGGGATCCAAAAAATTTAATTAAAGCAAATCCTTTTTTAGCTGCAAATGAGGAAACATTAAAAACACTTATAACAGATATGAATACAGCTAGAGATATGGGAGGCACAGAATTAAGAGATTTTATGGTAAAATCCTTAAATATGTGGGTAAGAAATGCAGAAGATCAATTCATTGATGCAGATAAATGGAAAGCATGTGAAAGTAATCTAGCATTGGAAGATATGAGAGGTAAAGCTTGTTATGCAGGACTTGACTTATCATCTGGAGGAGATTTAACTACTTTACATTTAGAATTTCCACTAGAAAATGGAGAGTTCTTTGAGTATTCTCACTCTTTTATGCCTCTTGGAAGATTAGAAGAACATATAGAAACAGATGTTGCTCCTTATGATATATGGGAAAATGAAGAACTTATAACAATAACTGGAGGACAAAGTGATTTTAAAAATGATTACAAATTTATAATTAATCATTTAAGAGATTTGATACAAGAATATAGTTTGATTTTAAAAGGAATTGGTTATGATCCACATAATGCAGATACATTTTTGCAAGATTTAGAAATATTTGGAGTTCCATTATTACAAATAACGCAATCAGCACGATTCTTAAATGATGGAACTGTAGATATACAACTAAATATTGAATCAAAGAAATTAAAATATGAAAAAACTAATGGTCTATTAAGTTGGAGTGCATGTAATGCCAAAATAGTTAAAAATTCATTTGGAGAAAAGAAAGTCGATAAAGAACCAACAGCAAAAACAAAGAGAATAGATCCAATAGATGCTATGATAGATGCACATATTGCATTTATGAAGTTAAGTAAAGATGAAAAGGTAGATTATAAAAAGCAAATGGAAGAATACTTAAAGACTATGGGATGGAAAAAGTAAGGAGGTGGTTAAGATAAAGTTAAAAGATATAAAAAATATATTTAGTTCAGAAAAGACTAAAGAAACAAAGGAAAGAGAAACAATAACATTAAACCAATTAATAGATTTCTTAAATTTAGGTGGAACAGATGAAAAAGAATTATCAGAAGCCACCTATTTTGCTTGTTTAAGAGTATTAGGAGAATCATTAGGAAAATTATCGTTAAAACTAATGAAAAAAGATGAAAAAAAAGGCCCACAAGAAGCTAGAGAACATGTAGCACATAGAATTGTTAGATATAGACCGAATCCCTTTATGGATTCAACAACATTCTGGAATACAGTAGAACATATAAGGAGTCACTTTGGAAATGCTTATGTATGGAGAGATGGTATTGGAAAAAATATGAGATTATGGATACTACCAAATTCTCAAGTGAAAATGTACTATAATCAAAGCACAGCATTAAGAGATTTAGGAGATATATTTTATGTTTATACTGTAGGTGGAAAAAGATATATTTTATCTAGTGATGAAGTATTACATTTTAAAACATCAACTACATTTGATGGATTACTCGGAATGAGTGTAAGAGATATATTGAGAACTACAATTGTAGGTAATAATAAAGCACAGAAAATGTTGAACAAAATGTATGATAATGGATTTACAGCAAAGGCTGTTCTACAGTATACAGGAAATTTGAATGATGATAATACTAAAACATTTGTAGAAAACATACAAAATTATGCAGAAGGAAAAATATCAGGAACACAAGGTATTATACCAGTACCAATAGGCTCAAAATTAGAGCCACTTAATATCAAATTAGCAGATAATGAATTTGTTGAATTGAAAAAATATAGTGCATTACAAATTGCAGCAGCTTTTGGTATTAAGCCTAACCAAATAAACGATTATTCAAAGTCAAGTTATGCAAGTGCAGAAGCACAGCAATTGGCTTTTTATGTTGATACTTTATTATATATTTTAAAACACTATGAAGATGAATTAAATTATAAAATATTAACTGATGAAGAAATAAAAGAAGGCTATTATTTTAAATTTAATATAGCAACATTGTTAAGAGCAGATTTAAAAACACAAATGGACAGCTTATCTATAGCAGTAGAACACTGTATATATACCCCAAATGAAGCTAGAGCTCATTTGGATATGCCATCAAAACCAGGAGGAGACAGATTAATAGGAAATGGAAGTATGATACCTGTAGAAATGATGGGACAACAATATGTAAAAGAAAGTAATTCTACAAAAGAAGGAGGTGGATAGAGTGAAGTTTTATGATTTCAAAAATATTACTAATACAAGTGCAGACATTTATATATATGGGCAAATATGTTTAGAAAAATCTGTAGATTGGTGGACTGGAGAAGTAAGCAAAACAGATGTTGCTTTAATGGATTTTAAAGAGGAATTGGACAATTTAGGGGATATTTCTATATTAAACTTATATATTAATAGTCCTGGAGGAAGTGTTTTTGTTACTTCTGCTATGATTTCAATGCTAGAAAGATTAAAGGCAAAAGATGTAACAATTAATGCTTATGTAGATGGTATAGCAGCATCTGCAGCATCATTTTTATTAATGGTAGCAGATAATATTTATTTGTATAAAAATAGTGTTGTAATGATTCACAAGCCAATGTGTTCTGCATATGGTAATGCTATTGAATTACAAGATGCAATTAATATGTTGGATAAAATTGAAAATAGTACAATGATGCCAATGTATTTAGCAAAAGCTAAAATAACAGAAGAAGAAATAAAAGATTTAATTGCTAAAGAATCATGGTTAAGTGCAGATGAAATGGATGAATATTTTAATGTTAGTTTATTACAAAGTGCTAACCAAGTAGCAGCATGTGTAGATAAAAATCTATTTTCAATGTATAAAAATGTACCAAAAAATTTAGTTGAATTAACCAATAACATGCAAACACTAGAAATTTTACAAAATACAGATGAATTCATACAAAATAATGATGGTCATCCAATAGAGGATGAAGAAAAAAGAAAAAAAGAAGAATTAATTAGAAATAAACTTAAACTGATTAATTCTTCTTTATTTATTAAAAACAAACAAAATTAAAAAAAGAAAAGGAGAAAAGAGAGTTATGAATAAGAAAATGAAAGAAATTTATGCAAAAATTCAAAAATTAAATGATTTAGCAAATGAATATTTAGAAAATGGAGATGTAGAAAATGCAGAAAAGACTATTAATCAAATAGAAGCTTTAGAAAGAGAATATGTAATTGCAGAAAAATTATACAATCGTGAAAAAGGACAAATTACAGATGAGGATATAGACAAATCTTTACAAGATAAAAAGGCTAGTGGTTTTGCAGTTATAGCAAAATTAATGAAAGGTAAAGGACTAACAGATGCAGAAAATGCAATTGTGGTAGAGGGAGAGCCAGCAGAGAGTGGAACTAATTATTTAATTCCAGAAGATGTAAGAACAGAAATAAGAGAATTAAGAAAATCTTATAAATCAGCAAAAGAATTAGTAAATATAATTCCTGTAACTACATTATCAGGCTCTACTAATTTTGAAACAGAAGATGATGGTTTTCTAGATGACTTTGAAGATGGAGCAGCAATTGGAGAAGCATCTAATCCTAAATTTGCTAAACAGCCTTGGGCTATTAAATGGAAAGGAAAGTTAATTTATATTTCTAATATTGTATTAGGAAATGAAAAAGCTAGTTTACTTGCTTATTTAGATAAATGGTTTGTAAGAAAAGCAGTAAGAACTGAAAACAGAGATATATTTAACACATTAAAGAAAGACAAGACAGTAGTAGCACTTAAAGGACTTGATGCTTTAAAAGAACATATTACTAAAAAAGTAGATCCATCTTGCCTAGTTGATGGTGTAATAGTTACAAATCAAACAGGATTTGCACTAATGGATGCAGAAAAAGACAAGAATGGAAGAGGAATGTTACAACCAAATCCAATGAATTCTACTGAAAAGATGTTCCAAAACTTACCAATTAAAGTATATGCAGATAAAGAATTAGCAAATATTGCAGAAAATAAAGCACCAATGTTTGTAGGATCTACAAAAGCTGGATGTGACTTTATGGAAAGAGAAGATTTACAATTTGCTGTATCAGAACATTTTGCATTTAATAAAAATCAAACAACATTAAGGGTAATGGAAGGTTATGATGTAGTACAAGCAGATAAAGAAGCATATAACTATGTTTCATTTGAGGCTAAAGAAACATTGCCAACAGCCTAATAGGAGGTAATTTATATGCCTACAGAGAATGAAGAGGGAAATGTAGTATCGATTCAAGATGTATATGATTTTATTCCAATTGATGAGCCAGATGATTCTATAAGAAGAAATGTTAAAAGGTTAATTGGAACAGCAGATGTGTACTTAAAAGGTGCAATTGCAGAAAACTATCCTAAAAATGATTATAGAGCACAACAAAGTGCTCTATTAATCATTAAGGAATTATATTTAAATAATTCTACAACAGATAGTATGAACAATAATGTAAAGAAATTAGTCGATGACTTTTGTTTACAATTAAAACAAGAAATGAGGAGAAAAAATGGCCAGGGATAAATCTATAATAATTGAGAAAATGGATATAGAAACAGAAGAATGGAACAAATTTTATTCTGGACATGCAGAGATAAATAAGGCTAGTGGAAAAGAATATGTAAATATAGGCTCTGTAATAAGTAAAAATGTCTTTAATTTTGATTTGATTTATAATAAAAAACTAGAAGATATTATATTTAATACAGAAATATATAGAATTAAATATAAAAATAGAATATTTAATATTGTAAATGCAGATGATTTTAAGTTAAGACACATCAAAATTATATTAGTAGGAGAAACTATAAATGGCTAATGCAATAAAAATATCAAGTTTAGAAAAAGAAATTCAAAATACATTAAATATGTATCATCAAGATATTACAAATCAAATAAAAGTTGTAACAAAAGAGGTAGCAAATGAGTTGGGAAAAAACACCAAAAGTGATGCTCCTACAAGGACAGGAGACTATAAAAAACATATAGCAGTAAAGAAAACAAATGAAACTATGAGGGGGGTTACATATACATGGTATGTAAAAGATCCAGAATATAGATTATCTCATTTAATTGCAAAAGGTCATAAATTAAAGAATGGTAAAGAATCTAAAAAGAATGATTTTATTGAGAAAAATGAAAAAATTGCAATTGAAACTTATGAAAAAAGAGTAAGGGAAGTGGTTGAAGGATGAATTTAGAAGAAGAATTAAAGCAAGCAACAGAAATAGAGAATATTAAGGAAAATAAATTTCCAAAAACTCCTCCATTTCCTTATATTGTTTATGCAATTAGAATGAACGCAAGAGGAGCAGATAATATCAATAATTTAAATGATAATACTATTGCTATTGCATTATATGATAATAAAATCAATAAAATAATAGAACAAAAAATAGAAAAATGGCTTAATAAATTAGGAATTGATTACAATAAGGATAGAGAATGGCAAGATGAAGAAAAATGCTATGAAACATATTATGAATTTAATAAACTAGAAAAAAAGGAGGAATGCTAAAATGGCAGAAAAAGAGAAAAGAACCAAAAAAACCATTACATTAGGTAGTGGTTTATTATATATTGATGAATTTAATGGTACAATACCAGAAAACACAGTATTAGAAACAGAAGAAAAATTGCTTGGATATATTCAAGGAGGAGCAGAAGTAAGTTATACACCAGAAAATTACACAGCAGAAGATGATTTAGGATATGTTAAGAAAACTATTTTAACTAAAGAAGAAGCTGGATTAAAATCTGGTATTATGACATGGAATGCAACTACTTTGAAAAAATTAGTAAGTACAGGAAGAGTAACAGAGGATAAAGTAAAAGGAATTAGAACAATAAAAATAGGTGGTACAAATAACCAAGATGGAAAAAGTTATGTTATTCATTTCGTACATAAAGACAAAGTTGATGGAGATGTTAGAGTAACAATAGTTGGAAGAAACCAAGCTGGATTTACACTTGCATTTGCTAAAGACAAAGAAACAGTAATTGATGCAGAATTTAAAGCAGAGCCATGTGATGATGAAGGAACATTAATTATTTACCAAGAAGAGATTTTAAAATCAGCATAAGACAAACACTTACATCAATTAATGGTGTAAGTGTATTTTTTTTAGGAGGAAAATAAAATGTATGATATGACTAAAATAAAAGAAAGATATTGGCAAATTCGTTTAAGAACAGGAAAAGTGTTAAACATTGAAGTACCAAAATTAAAGGTGTTAAAAAGAATTACTAAATTATCCAAAGTAGCAGATACTAATAATATGACAGAAGAAGATATGGAAAATCTAATTACAGCATTATCAATTGCATTAAGTAGAAATAGAGAACAATTTAAAATTAGTGAACAATGGATAGAAGAAAATATTAATATAAATGATGTCCAAGACATTTTAAATAAATATTTTGAATGGGTAAGTGATATACAAAACCTAAAAAACTAAAAATTCCATATTATCCTTATTTTGCAGATCAAAGTGTAGATAATATGGAACATAAATATATAATACAGACAATTGAAGAAAAAAGAATAGCAGAATATTTGCAAATTACAATGTTAGAAGTAGAAAATTTAGATATAATTGAATACTATTTCTACTTAAGAGAGGCATTTATATATAATTGTATGCAAAGTGAAGATGGTAGAGAATACCTACAAAATGCTTATAGGTTAGAAGAAACTTCTCCAGATAGAGATAATTTAAGAAAAAATTTCAAAAACAAGCTAGAAGATTAGCTTGTTTTTTGCATGAAAGGAGGAGTAATGAGCTCAAAAAATATAAAAGGAATTACAATAGAAATTGGTGGAGATACCACTAAATTAGGAAAAGAATTAGAAAAAACCGAAAAACAAAGCAAAAGTTTACAAAAAGAATTAAATGGAGTAAATACTTTATTAAAATATGATCCAAAAAATATCACTTTAGTACAACAAAAACAAGAATTATTAAACAAAAGTATAGAAACAACAAAAAGTAAACTAGACACTTTAAAAGCAACTCAAGCACAGGTACAAGCTCAATTTGATAAAGGAGAAATAACAGAAGAACAATATAGAGATTTTCAAAGAGAGATTGTTGCAACAGAACAAAAGTTAAAAAACTTAACAGATCAAGCTAAAGATTTTGCAAAACAATCTGCATCCGGATTAAAAGATGCTGGAGAAAAAGTACAAAAGTTTGGAAATAAAACAACAGAAGTAGGAAAGAGTTTAATGCCACTTACAGCAGGAATTACTGTTGTAGGTGCTACCGCAGTAGCCAGTATGGATGCAGTAGATGAAGGTTTAGATACTATAGCAACTAAAACAGGAGCAACAGGAGAGCAAGCAAAAGAATTTGGAGAAATATATAAAGAAATTTTAGGAGAAATTCCAGCAGAATTTGGAGATGTTGGAGCAGCTATAGGAGAAATAAACACAAGATTAGATTTTACTGGAAAGAAGTTAAAAGTAGCTTCAACAGATTTTTTGAAATTTGCAAAAGTAAATGGGATAGATGTAAATTCTAGTGTTCAATTAGTAACTAGGGCAATGGGAGATGCTGGAATTGCAGCAGATGATTATGCAAGTCTATTAGATATGTTAACTATTGCAGGTCAAAAAAGCGGAATTTCGATAGATTCACTAGCAAGTAATTTAGCTAAATATGGTGCTCCGATGAGAGCATTAGGGATAGATACAGAAAATGCTATTGCTATGTTTGCTGGATGGGAAAAAGCAGGTGTAAATACAGAGATAGCATTCTCTGGTATGAAAAAAGCAATTTCAAATTGGGGTGCAGCAGGTAAGGATTCAACAAAGGAATTTGCAAAAACACTTGAGGAAATTAAAAAATGTCCAGATATTGCCTCTGCAACAACTAAAGCAATAGAAGTATTTGGAGCTAAAGCAGGGCCAGATCTAGCAGATGCTATAAAAGGCGGAAGATTTGAATTTGAAACATATATAGAAGCATTAAAGAATTCTAAAGGTGCAGTGGAAAGTACATACGGTGCAATAGTAGATGAAGTTGATGATGCACAAGTTGCAAGTCAAAATTTTAAAGTGTCTATGCACGATTTAGGAGAAACAATTTCTAAAATAGTTGGACCAATATTAAAATCCTTGTCAGAAAAACTAAAAGCTATAATGGACAAGTTCAATTCTTTAAGTCCAGAAGCCAAACAAATAATAGTAACAATAGCAGGAATCGTAGCTGTAGTTGGACCATTAATAATGCTTATAGGAAGTATAATAACAGGAATTGGAAGTCTAATTACAGCGATAGGAACAATAAAAGCAGCTGTAGCAGGATTAACAATTGTACAGAATGGGTTGAACCTTTCATTTTTAGCCTGTCCAATTACATGGATAGTATTAGCAATAGCAGCTTTAGTAGCAGCCTTTGTTGTTTTATGGAATAAATGCGAATGGTTTAGAAATTTCTGGATTGGACTGTGGGAAGGAATAAAAACAGCGTTAGGAACGGCGTGGACATGGATGCAATCTGTATTTAACGCAATAGTTACAACAATTAGTATATGGGTAGAAAACATAAAAGTATTTTTTACAAATTTATGGAATGCAATAATAACTATTTTTTCTCCAGTTATAGAATTTTTCCAAAATATTTTTAGTACGATATGGAATTGTATAGTTGCATTTGTTACAGCCTTTATAGAGTCAGCAACTAATACATGGAATACAATAATGACAATAATATCTCCTATAATTGATTTCATACAAGGAATTGTAGAGACAATATGGAGTATAATTACTTCAATAATAAATGTAATAATTTTAGCAATAACAGCAGCTTGGGAAGGTATAAAAGTAATATTAACACCAGTTATAGAGTTTTTTCAAAACATATGGAATGGTATTGTTAATATATTCAATATAGTAGCAACATGGTTTGGAAATAAATTCAATGAAGCATGGAACAACATAAAAATAGCATTTAGTTTTATGGTCAATTTCTTTTCTGGAATATGGAATGGAATTGTTGGGATATTTAATATTGTAGCAACATGGTTTGGAAATAAATTTAGAGAAGCATGGAATAATATCAAAAATGCTTTTAGTGCCGTAGGAAGTTTCTTCTCTGGAATATGGAATACAATTACAGGAATATTTACTAAAATTGGTACAAGTGTAGGAGATGCAATTGGAGGAGCATTTAAAAATGTTGTAAATTCTATCATTAGTTTTGCACAAAATACAATAAATGGATTTATTAGATCTATAAATTGGGCTATTGGAGCTATTAATAACATACCAGGAGTAAATATAACTCCATTAAGAGAATTAAATATCCCCAAATTAAAAGTTGGTATGGCTAATGTTCCATATGATAACTATTTAGCATTATTGCATAAAGGGGAGAGAGTTTTAACAGCGGAAGAAAATAAAAATTACAATAAAAATAGTAATGTAAACCAAGTTATTAATAATGAGGGGGATTTCGTATTTAAAGTTGATAAATTTTATAACAACAGAAAAGATGATGTAAAGTCTATAGCACAAGAGATGGGATTTTATGAAAAGCAATATAAGATGGCGAGAGGAGGAGTATAATAATGATGAATTATTTTATTTTTAAAGGTATTAATTCTAAAGATAAAGATATCATTATTAATAAAATGCCTTCTATCATCAAACCAGAAAGAAAAATAGATTTGATTGAAGTACCTGGAAGAAATGGAACATTACATATAGATGAAGAGGTTTATAAGACAACAGTAATTCAAATAGAATGTACATTACTAAAAAGGGAAACCTTAAGAGAAATTATGGCTTGGTTAGATGGAGAAGGAGAATTGATACTATCTAATGAACCAGATAAATTTTATAAGGCCACTATAATTAATCAAATTGATTATAGTGGTATTGTAAATATTATACATACATTTCCATTACAAATAGAATTACAACCATTTTTGTATAGCAATGAGATTTATATTAAAAAATACAATAATTTATCAAAATTCAATATGAATATTCCAGATGCAACTGCTAAAATGAAACCAATTATATGTTTGACAGGTAGTGGAAAAA